>JAOZRY010000801.1 GCA_029939965.1 Bacteroidales bacterium
TTCTGCCATTTCTTTTATTGTTATTTTATAAGGGTGTTGCCTGCGTTGTTCGAGGAGTTCTTTTTCTTCGGCTTCAAAGCCTATCAGCTCCTCTTTTACTTTACTCTGTTTTTCGAGATTCTTTCCTGTTTTATCTGCATCATCCTTTAAATTTTCATTTGTAAGTTCATACAATATTGCTCTCCTGCGAGCGATTTTTTCTCTTGCTCTTTTCAAGAGGTTGGTTAGTTTACGGTATGGTGGGTTAACTACCTTGAAGTCTCCATCTATTTCATTTACAATGTAATGGACAATCCTGTCGAGGTCGTAATCATTTCGCAGGTACTTGAAGAAATTTTCTTGTGTCCAACGACTGAACATCTTAATTGCAATAAGGATCATCGTTAGTTTTTTGTTGGTTGTAACGATGCTTGTTTGATGGGAACTCGTCCCCTTTTTCCTTATTTCACGAAGCTCTACATTATCCATTTTAATGGTTTTTTCGCATATTTCCATTTTAACTATGTTTGAATCTATCTCAGCTTCATGCTCTTTAAAATCGTCTTCATCCCATTTGTCTTTTACATTCTTTTTGTACGTTAACACGGCCACACGGTGTTCTTCCCATAATTTCTTGAAAAATTTAGGGCTGCTTACTTCCCTGTCAAAAACAAGGGTGAATCTTGGTAGATCAGGATCTGCTTCAAGTTGTTCATCAGTGATTTTTATTGCTACATTTTCAAGTAACTCTGGAAGTATCTTGTCTGAGATGATTTCTTGCATCTTCTCATTTACTTCACCCGTTACCATAAAATATGGCAAACCCTCCGAGTTGTTGACCCAAAACTCAGTCATGCCGGGCAAACATAGTTTTAGGCGCGAAATATGTTTTTTGCCCAAATTAGCTTTATATCCGCTATATACTTTTACATGACCATCAATATAGTAAAATACTGTTTCCTCTTCTTGAACCCATGACTTTGCAAGTTCCCTGTTCCATCTTTGAGCTTGCTTTTGGTTTACGATTTGAGACATTTTTAAACGTAAGTTCCTTGCTTCGGGAATCCGATCCAATCCTAATAATTTACCAAATTCACCCGGGCTTATCTGTTTTAACTGTTCGGGGGTTTTTATCCGACACAAATACATAAAGGCCAATGTCAAAATAATTGCATCTAAATCATAGTAACCGGATAAATCTTCGTAATGGTTCTGATAGCTCAACAATCCGGTTGCCAAAAGTGAGGGTAGCAAGAAAAGTACTCCGCCATATTCAACACCTTCGCTAGGAACAAACCGTATCGGTGTTTTTTCTAACTTGCCTTGTTTTGCAAGCATACGTTCATCGTAGCGCGTAGCTGCAATCCCCAAACTTTCACCTGCTAACAAATCTTGACTGTTCCGCTCTGAAATACTACTTAAAGAATCTGTGGGCGACTCTTTTTTTTTAAAGTACCTTTTTTGATATGATAGCGGATAGATGCTTCATTTACACCGATTTTTTTTGCAGTCCGCATTTGAGAATAATCATCGTCTAAATATTTCTGGGCTTCAATCAATTTATTGGGGGTCATCTTATGGCACTTGCCCCTGCTATCAGTAGGATTAAAAAAGGCTTCTGTCCCATGATCACGAAGACGTTTTGCATATCTTTCAAAATTACGTACCCCAACACCAAATACCTTGCTCAGTGCCGATGCACTACATGAATGGGTTTCGATTAGGGTAGCCGTTACATAGCGATATGTATTGAGGTCATGTTTTTTATGAACATGTACAGGAGAGCCGTTATGAAGATAATATACAAAATCGTCTTTCTCGAATACGCCCCATGATGGGGAAAGCAATTTTGTATTGGTCGGAAAAATCGGCAGTTGCATTTGCATAATTTACTTGTAAATTTGCGCAAAAATACGACAATCCTATTTTACGAA
>JAOZRY010000802.1 GCA_029939965.1 Bacteroidales bacterium
AAAAATATCAGCGGCCACTTCAGCAAGCTACCACTCCAATCCCTGCCGCTGAGCACTACACGGCAACGAGATTGAATGAGTTTGGTTGTCAATCTATTCACCAATCTTTCTCAAGTCATGTAGCCTCTTAATTTGCCACTAACCATAACATGTTAACGATGTTTGTTTCCCGCTATGCGGTTTCAATAATAAATCGTAAATCATAAATTGAATTAGACTCTTAATTTACATTTCAGGAATACAGTTTTAATTACTTTTGCTGCTATACAATTTAATAAAACGCTATGAAAAAAAACGTCAGTCTATTTATTGCTTTTTTATCAATATGCTCTATAACCTTTGCACAGATCAATGTTTTTCATGTTAACTCACAACATGAGCCACCCTCAAAAAACGGTTCATTTTATGTTTTGCCCAGAACTGTGCTAACAATTGATGTAATTATCAGGGTTGAAGAAAAAATGAAAGGGCCTTACTCTGAGTATGCCGAAAAATATTTAGGCCTGGAAGAGGTAATAAATTTTGATTTCAGTGTTTTCAGCATCGAAAATATACAAATATCAACATCTACCGAACCTGACCCAAAACAGGTATATTTTGCCGAGCTCGGGTTTAGAGATTCAAAAACATTTAATACCCTTAAACTTGAATTAAATAGTGCAGGGTTTCTGATTGCGGCTAATAATTTTAACACCCATGATGCTGAAATAAATACCGGGACAAAAGAAATTGTTGTTTTTGATAACCCATCAGATGGACAAATATATCCGGATTTTTATATTAATCCCCGAATCAGTACAAAAACCGATACCATCATCAGAAGGGTTGCAGTTGACACCGCTACGGCTGAGCAATTGTTTTACAGAAACAGAGTAATCGACAAATCGACCGAAGAAATGGCTCTTGGTACACTTGGCAAAATTGAGAGCATCAGGGAGTCGAGATACAAGTTACTCACAGGTTTCCAGGAAACGACCTACGAAACCGGAACAATGAAATACATGGATGGCGAACTGAAAAATCTTGAAAATGAATACCTGGATTTATTTCGAGGCAAAATATTTACTGAGTACCTTCACTACACTTTTTATTTTACCCCCGAAAGTTCTGATAAAAAAACTATAACCACTTTGTTTAAATTCTCCACCGGATCGGGGATTATCGAAAACCGGGGCGGTTCGGGTGAGGACATTCAAATTGAGATAACGCCAAATGGATTGGAACAGCCTGCCGGCAATTTTCCACAGGCTAACCCCGATAATGGTATTGCATATCGACTTCCGGGATATGCTGTAATTAGCATTAAAAACGGAGACAAAGTTTTGTTGCAGGACAGACTTCGCATAAACCAACTGGGTGTAATAAAACGTCTTCCTGCCGAAAAATTCAGCGCTGAGTTTCATCCCGAAACCGGTGGTATCAGGTCGGTTGTGTTTGAATAAAGCCAAATAGTTCATAATTTTATAATACATATATCTGTAATATTTATCAACAATAATTATTCATTATAAATACATAATTTGCTATGGCAATAATAAAATGGACTAATCAGTACAGCGTTGGCGTTGAAGATATTGACAACCAACACAAACATTTGGTAGGGCTTCTAAATGATCTATTCGATGCTATGTCGGTGGGAAAAGCTAATGATGTACTTGGCGAAATAATTGACGAATTGGTAAAGTACGCCCTGATACATTTTGCAACCGAAGAGAATTTTTTTGAAGAATTTGACTACGAATTTTCAGAAGACCATAAAGAGGAACACAGAAAATTCACAGAAGAAGTTTCCAAATTCAAAGCAGGGTTCGATTCCGGAAATATTGTTATGTCGATGGAGGTCTTTCGTTTTCTTAAAGATTGGCTTTCGACCCATATACTTGGCTCAGACCAAAAATACAAACAATGTTTTC
>JAOZRY010000803.1 GCA_029939965.1 Bacteroidales bacterium
TTATTATTTTAATTGACGTCATATACAGCAAGGACTTTGAAATTCAAGCGGCGGTTTGCGTCCACTCCATGCCTTTGTATGAAACCTCTTCGTAGGTTGTTGATATTAAAACTGAATTAAATATTTTTTAAGGTGAATTAAATGCTTTTTAAGGACATTTCAAAAATAAGCGCAATAATCTCTACGTCCCTTAAACACCTACTGTAGGGGGAAAAGTAGATTTATTTAGACCTCTGGAGTTGCATGTTACGCTTTAAAAAGAAAAATTTTTGTATGCGTAGTCTAAGCTACAATTTGTTGTACAAAAAGCGAAACAGTCATGTTTGTATCGTGCTCGAAGCTACAGTTAGAATTCGACCTTATACACCGAAAATCGAAATAAATCAAAAATACTAAAAAAATGATAAAGTCATAAACCGATCAAACAGTGTTAATACTTTAATAACTGAATGTTTGATCGGGAAAAAATAACTCCATATGTTAAGATTTAAAAACAACTAAATAATGTAAAAGCTACTTTACTTTTTAGGATATTTTCATGCCGAAATAGGCATTAATTCAAATCCCAAGGCTTTAGCTTGACGTTTTAAATAATACATTTTTTTATCCGCATTTTTTTTAATCAAATATCCTTCCCCCAGTTCCTGATACGATACTCCTTCCTTGATGATGTAATAAATCGCTTTTAAAATCCGGTGAGCAATGGCTACGATGGCTTTTTTGGCTCCACGTCGAGCTTTCAAATTATAGTATTTTGTTTTATAAAATGAACCTTTCTTTTTAATCGCGGACCAGGCTATTTCAACTAAGATTTCCTTAAAAGCGTGCTTTCGCACTGGGCTTTTTCCACTGTAACGTTTTCCCGCTGATTCGTTATTCCCCGGTGCTACTCCTGCCCAAGCGCACAGTGCGTCAGGAGAAATGAAATCGCTCAAATCCGTACCCAACTCACCGAGTACTGCCTGCGCAGAGACCTTATCGATTCCGGGAATTTCATCAAGACGTTTCAGTAAATCATGCTGATCTCTCATCAAAGAATGAATTCGAACAGTAATCTTTTCGATTTGTTCTTGAAGGCAAGCAATAATTTCTAAAAAACTCTGAATTTCAAAACGATGATGATCTCTAAAAAAACCTTGAATAGCACGATACAGCTCTTGGGTTTTCATACACAGACTTCCTTTGGCACATTTGATTACTCCTTCAAGAGTGATTTTTTCCGTTTCGCACAAGTAGTTCATCAAGTTTCTTCCGGTTACGCCAAACAGATCGCTCACTACCGAATCAATTTTGATATTTGCGGTCTCGAAAACCTTATGCACCCTTCTTTTATAATCTTGAATGTTTTTGGTTATTTTCTTACGATTTCTGGTTAATTCACGCCAATCGCGAACATGGACGGCAGGGATAAAGCTGCCTCGAAGTAATCCAAATTGCAGGAGCATGGCCAACCACCGGCTGTCATTAACATCGGTCTTACGACCAGGCACATTTTTAAAGTGCCGGGCATTTACCAAAAGGACCTCCATATGGCCTTCTAAAACATTATGCACAGGTCTCCAATATACACCCGTGCTTTCTAAGGCAACGATCTGGCAATTTTTTTCTAAAAGCCATTTACGAAATTCAAGTAACGCATCGGTAAAACAACAGTATTCTCGCGTTTCCTCAGCGGATTTACCATTGGAATCCATCGTTCTCAAGGTAGCGACAAGAATATCTTTATGAATATCAATTCCACAACAAATAGTGTAAAGTTCTGAGATGGAGCCGGAATCAATTGCCTTTCTTATCTCTCTTGCTTTTTGCTTTTTGCTTATTTTGGGATTGATTATTGTGGTGTCTCTGAAACTGGCTCTGATTTTTTTTTCTGTCTCTTCATCTTGTTTTTTATCGAGGCTGAAATCTATTTT
>JAOZRY010000804.1 GCA_029939965.1 Bacteroidales bacterium
ATGATGATGTATGTTTTTTGCTTCTTGTTCAATTTGATGCTCCCTTATGTAGTATTTGTCATTAAATCAAAATAAACCGATTTCATAAACACATGTTAATGAAATTTCCCATAACCCAACCTGTCAACCAATTCATCATTTTTTATTGATTTGTGAAAATCAACAAGCTCTGGATTATTAATAAATGCAAACTTTCTTGTTTTGTCGATTGTTTGCAGGAATTTTTCATGATTTCTGTTTTCTGTATTCAGGTTACAAAATTCAATAATATTTTTAATAACTGCCTCAGGCTTTTCTAATAAATCCTCGTAAGAAATATGTAATACTCCATTTTCCTGTCCCGGGTCGAAAGCTTTATTCACATAAGCTTTCCATAAATCAAAGTTTTCCGACAGGTTGAGCGATTTAAACGAATGGTAAAATAACCTTTTGTTAGGGAGATTATAGCCATAAAATTTTCTTTTCATCCCGGTCCTTGTTGGGTTTCCGGTGACAGTAATTAAGGAGGTTTCGCGCTTTGCAAGGCTGCTAATAACATCCACCGGGTTGCGGTAAATGTGTATTGCCCTGGCCTCAGGGAAAATCCCTTTCCAGATATCAATGGTGAAAGTGTTCCGTGGGTCTTTCCATCCCCAGGTGAAAGCCAGATCTTTTATCGAGTGGTTTGAACCCCCCAAATATTTTTTCAGGTGGATACTTTTTAACCTGTTCTGTACAATTTCAGCCATCAATGCCTTGAAATCATTAGAAATATAATTAAAGTTTTCGGGGCAATCCCAACTTGCACCGGCCTGCGAAAGCATCCAGTTGTTGATTTTGTTGAAAAACATTGATTCATTGTTTTCTTCAAAATCGTTGCCCATAAAAACACCCAGTTCCTGCAAAACTTTTACAAGTAACGAACTTCCTGAACGGTGCATACCGATGACAATTATTGGTTGCATATTTTTTATGATTAGAAAAAAACCTGATGCTTAAAAAAAAGCTGTGTAGTTATCGTTGCAATAATAGAAAAAATGAATGGGATGAACAAATTGTTTAAATTTAATTTTCGCAGAACATTTTTCGCTATTTTCGCAATAAAATTTTATACCCAAAACGGATATACAATGAAACGGGAATTTAACGATACAGGCGTTTGTGTTATCGACAAACATTATATGGTAGATATTTCGGATAAGTTGGATGAGATTATGAAGCTGATTGTAAAGGGGAAGTATTTTACTATAAACCGGCCCAGGCAGTACGGCAAGACAACCACGATAAATGAACTGGGGCACAGGTTAAAATCTGAGGGTTATCTTGTAATATCGCTTAGTTTTGAGGGCATTGGCGATGAAATATTCAAAGATGAGGAAGAGTTTTGCAAGGGGTTTTTAGAAATGATTGCTTATGAAATTGAAATGACAGGACAGAATGAACATGCAAATTACTTTTATATAGAAGCAAAAAAAGCAAAAAAATTTAATTATCTTTCAAAAATTATTTCTGAATTTGCCAGGGCCTTTGGAAAAAGAATAGTGGTATTTATTGACGAAGTTGATAAATCGAGCAACAATCAACTGTTTTTGAGTTTTATCGGGATGTTGCGAAATAAGTTTTTGCAAAGGAACATGGGAAAAGGCCATAGCTTCCATTCGGTTATTTTGGCTGGGGTACACGATGTGAAAACCTTAAAATTAAAACTCCGTCCAGACGAGGAACATAAATTTAACAGCCCGTGGAATATTGCTGTCGATTTTAAGGTTGACCTTAGCTTCAACCCCCAGGAAATATCAACTTTATTATACGATTATAATTCCGACACTGGCTTAATACCTGCCGGACTTATAAAACCAATATCCGAAAAACTGTATTATTACACTTCCGGTTATCCATACCTCGTTAGCAAACTTTGCAAAATTATTGATGA
>JAOZRY010000805.1 GCA_029939965.1 Bacteroidales bacterium
TTACACTTTTACACGATTTTAAACAAACCTAATTTTTCTACTTTAAACCTTAGTAGAAAAAAATGTCAACCACATTCCTAAAACCTTATTACCTTATTATATGGCTAAAAATAAGGTAATAAGGTTGAGGTGGATAATTGGTTTCTTCTTCTACTAAGGTTAAAATTAAAAAATAAGGTTTTCATACACACACAAAATGTAACCCCTGTTAAATGTATTCTCGTTTTGTGCTATTATTTCACAGGGTAAACCCTGTTAAATGTATTCTCGTTTTGTGCTATTATTTAACAGGGTAAACCCCGTGAAATTAAAACAACATATTAGAAATCTATTTAACGGGGTAAATTGATAAATGAAAGATGCCCAAAAAACCATGTCAGGCTATGGCATTGTTAATCAAATAAAGCTAACCATCATTTCCTGATGCACACATGCCGAGAATAATTATAATCATATCTGTGTTTTTTCTTTTGATGGGTACTGTACCTGCTCAGGGGCAGGATTTGGGTGATGATTATGAAGAAATTCTTGTTTTCCTTAAAGTGCAGGGAGTTGGGGGTTACGAAATAAATAGTATTTTTTCCTACAACGACAATCATCTTTTACTTCCCATAACTGATCTGTTTACGGCACTTCGCATTAACCAGGAAACATCAGAACGTTACGATTCCATTACCGGCTATCTGCTACAAGAAGAAAAACACTATATCGTTAATTATCCGCAACGCTATATTGCCATAAACGGAGACACCCTACGCTTAAAGGATAATGATATTATTAAAACCAATTTTGGACTGTTTCTCTACACAGGTATATTTGGGCGGGCTTTTGGTCTGTATTGCTCTTTTAACTTCAGGGCTTTGAGTGTTGATCTTAAAACAGACCTCGAACTACCAGCAATCCGCGATATGCGTTTGGCGCAAATGCGTAAAAATCTCGAAATGATTAAAGGTGAAGTAACGGTTGACACCACCTATGATCGAAAGTATCATTGGTTGAATTTTGGAATGTTGGATTGGGCTCTGAATTCAACACAAACCAGTGGAGGGGCAACCAATACTCGTTTGTCCACCGCCATTGGTGCCGAAGTGTTGGGGGGCGAAACCAACGCGATTCTTAATTATACCACCAATAGTAAGTTCGATGTACGTAACCAGCAGTTTACCTGGCGTTGGGCAAATAATAACTCAAAATACATTCGGCAAGTCAAAGCCGGCAAAATAAGTCCGGGTTCAATTGCCTCGGTATATGATCCTTTTTACGGGATCATGCTTACCAACGCACCTACAAGCTATCGCCGTTCATTTGGTGAGTACGAGCTCACGGGCTACACCGAGCCCGGCTGGACTGTTGAGTTATACATTAATAATGTGCTGATAAATTATAAAAAAGCAGATGCGTCCGGATTTTATAGTTTTAATGTTCCGTTGGTTTATGGGGCATCTGAGGTAGTAGTAAAATTATATGGCCCTTATGGTGAGGAACGTGTACGGGAGGAACCAATTAGCATACCGTATAATTTTTTACCAAAAGGAGAATTCGAGTACATGATTAGAGGAGGAATGGTGGATGATAGCCTGCGTTCGGTGTTTACCAGAGCCGAGGGTAGCTATGGTGTAAATCGATTTATGACACTCGGTGGGGGTGTAGAATATTATTCCTTTCTTAAAAACACCAATGAAATTCCGTTTTTGTCAGGATCGTTTTCGCCAACACCTAATTTGCTAATTACAGGTGAATATACCAACAAAGTACGTACACAATTATTAGGTAGCTACCGGTTAAGTTCCAACGCTACCTTCGAAGTTGGGTATGCCAAATTTGAACCAGAACAAGAAGTAATCAGGTTTAATTATCTTGAAGAGCGAAAACTGAATGTGTCAGTGCCCGTTAACTTATTGTTTTTTAAAG
>JAOZRY010000806.1 GCA_029939965.1 Bacteroidales bacterium
ATCTTCCCAAAAGATCGTAAGCTGTTGGGAATAAACAATATGCGGTATAGGAAAAATTTCCTGTTTACTTGCCACTTACCTCCTGAGTATGTTATACTTTTAATACCACTAGTGTCCGGGTATAACCCTTTTATTTACAATATGTTATAAATTCGCATATTTTCGTTAGAAATATTATTTCTCATTTGTCGTCGAGATGCAAACAAATTGTTAAGATCAAAAAGTGTACAAAAATGTAATATTAAAAGCCAAAGTGTAACTGGGTATCCATTTCTGACAGGTCAGTAGAAAATTTGGTTTTTGTCAAAATTTGTTTTAACGGCTCTTTTTCAAAAACAGACACACTTAAAATTTGAAAAATTTCATAAAGACTTTTTTCAGTATTAAGTTGTTTCCTAATAATAGCAAGTAACACATAAACGCTTATTGCAATCCAAACTTGAGTTTTAACGGCATTTTCAGAAGTTCCAAGGAATTTTTTGATACGTAAATGTTGCTTGATCCATTTAAAAAATAATTCTACTTGCCAGCGACATTTGTAGAGCTTTGTAATTGTTAGTGCTGGAAGAGAAAAATCGTTGGTTAAAAAGATTAAAAGTTTGTTGTTTTCTATGTCGTAAAAACAAATGCGCCGGAGTTGTTCCGGATAATCTTTGTAAGAGTTGGTTAAAACAATTGTTTGATCGCATCGCAGGCCAGTGGATTTGTCGACTTTGCGGGAATAAATTCTGCGAAATTTGAGATTCTTTTTGGCGCGGATGACAAAAAAACTTCCGCAAAGTCTTAATTGGTAAAGTCTGGAAAAATCGAGATAGCCACGATCCATAACGTAACAAGCCCCAGGTTCTGCGACGAGAATATCGAGTATGTTGACATCGTGCAATAGGGCATCGGTTATTTCGATAAATGTTGGAATGTTGCCGCGCAAATCGAGAAGCGTATGTAGTTTGATCCCAGCTTTGTGTCGGCGAAACCGAGCCCAAGGAAAAACGGAAAGACACAAGTCGATAGTACTTGCGTCTAAGGCATAAACCGTATTTTTTAATACCACGCCAAACTTTTCGTTTGTGTATAAACTTTTGGCTGTACGAATTAAAACTTGAGCAAAATTTGCGTAAATACGCCAATCCCGATTTTCGTTGGCATCGGCTAATGTGCTGCGTGCTATTTTGCCACGAATCCCGAGGTGATATAATTTGTTTCCTCTGGTTTGAAGACAAACAATAATATCGCGTAAACTTGTACGATATCTTATTTGGGCAAAGGCCATACATAAGAATTGATCTAAGCATGAAAAACTTTTTGTTTTGTGATTGCCTTGATATTCTTGAACACATTTTTGGAATTCGTACATGGGGATGAATTCCATGACTTGAGAAAAAATCATTTTTCCTGAGTACATTAGCCACTCCTTTTTGAAAAGGTTTAAAAACATGACTAAAGTATAAACGATGCTTCAAGTCGAAAAATGTATTTTTTGTTGTTACCATTAGAGCTTTAAGCGTTTATATGAATTTAAAATTTCTTAACCGGACACTAGTGATCTGATATATGTGATTCCTGTCCTCACGGTAAGTAGTATTAATAGTAAAAACTATAGATTTTAGTGTTAAGCTGTCATGAATTCTGTTATTATTCCTGTTGAATGAGAATAATATTGATTACTTGCGGAAGGAAAACAATTGCTTATGTCAAACATAAAACCATTTAAAGCAGTATTTTACAATCCAAAGAAAATAAAAGAGTTGGAAAAGGTCGTGTGTCCTCCTTATGATGTCATTTCGGAAGATGAGCAGACTGCGCTTCACAACTTGAGCAAATATAACTTACTCATATTGATTTAGGGAAAGATAAGCCCAATGATACGAAGGATGATAATAAGTATACGCGCGCCAAGAAAATCTATGT
>JAOZRY010000807.1 GCA_029939965.1 Bacteroidales bacterium
GGCACAAGGCAACTACAAACGGAAAGCCCGTAGCCGCCCAAAAAAAAACTATCTTCAAAATCAGAATCTAATTTATAGATAACCAATCTCTTTTGTGGCTTGTCCGGGTTAGGATATTGTTTATATTATTGCATTGAATGATTGAAGCATTTTTGTGTGTTCCACTAAATTTGCCTATTGCACCAAAATCCCATTGGATTTAGCTTAAAAAATTAATTCTGACACAGATTTAGGAACAGTTATTTCACCATTTGGTGTTTTCAGGGTTATTGGGTTGGTAAAAAGTTTTTCCCGGTATTTGTCGATTTCCTCAATTATTTTATGATATGCTTTATTGCCTTTGTATTTTTGTGCGCTATCGCAATGTGAATTATTCAATATGATGATCAATTATTTCGATAATAAAATATTACTAAAACCAGTTATGAAAAGAACTATGAAACGCCACAAATTCGCTTTTCTGATTCTTTCTTTTTTATTCGTTTTTTCATCGGCAAAAGGCCAAAAAATAAATGGGCTGGACAAGTTTGATAAAATTGTTCTTGATGCCGGGCATGGAGGTTACGATTTGGGTGCGTGTGGAAACAAATCGAAAGAAAAAAATGTTACGCTATCAATAACCCTTAAAACCGGAGATCTCATTCGGGAAAAACTACCAGAAGTTGAAGTTATCTATACACGTACTGAAGATAAATTTGTGCCTTTGCATCAAAGGGCAAAAATTGCCAACGATGAAGATGCTGATCTTTTCATATCCATCCACTGCAACTCTAATCCTTCGCCAAAACCATTTGGCACCGAAACTTACGTAATGGGAATTCACAAATCGCAGGAAAACCTCGAAGTGGCAAAAACTGAAAACTCGGCCATTCTGATGGAAGACAATTACAGTGATATCTATGATGGTTTCGACCCTGATTCGGATGAAGATTACATTATGCTAAATATGTTTCAAAGCACCTCCATTGAGCAAAGTATCCATTTTTCGATGTATGTTCAGCAAAAGATGAAAGAGCTGGCAAATGTTTATAACAGGGGTGTAAATCAGGCTGGTTTTGTTGTATTGTATCTTACCTCAATGCCCGGAGTATTAATTGAAACCGGTTTCCTGAGCAACCCGGCCGAAGAGCAATTTTTATTAGAAACTGAAAACCAGGATAAAATTGCATTTGCAATTTACAAGGCGGTGGAAGAATACAAACAATATTGCGATGAACTCAATTTGCAAAGCGTTAAAGAACAAACGCCCCTCCCTGCTGAAAAACCATTAAAAATCACACATCATTATCGTATTTGGTTTACATCATCAGAAGAATTATTGCCTTTTGATAATGAAATTTTTAACGGATATGAAAATATTTTTGTCTTCCAAAAAAATGGAAAATACCAATACACATTTGGAATAACACAGTCGAAAAAAGATATAGAACATCAGCTTTCACTTTATAAAATTGCTCCTTCGGTGCAAAAAAAGTTCAAAGAAAATGCGAAGATTTTGGAGTTTCAGGTTTTTGAGTAATTCATATAGATTTCCTTATCGGGGATTTTGATAAAATTATAGTAGTTTTGTATAGGCTCATATTTTGGAAAACTAACCAACGTGTTGTTTAAATTTTTTGCTGTCAGTTTCCCGCTTTGCGGTTTCAATAATAAATCATAAATTGAATTAGTTACTAAAAAACATGTATTTTGAAAATTTCACGGGAATTTAAAGTAGGTTTCACTTTTGTTGTGGCCATTGCCATTTTTATATGGGGTTTCAACCTTTTAAAAGGCACCGATATGTTTTCTAACAAGCGGTTTCTATTTGCAGTTTACGAAAAGGTTGATGGCCTGGAAAAGGATAACAAAGTACTCATAAATGGTTTAACTATTGGTAAGGTTAGCAATCTGGATTTTATTCCT
>JAOZRY010000152.1 GCA_029939965.1 Bacteroidales bacterium
CAGAGCTTTTATCCACTTCGAGGGTGTAAAACGTTTCATCCGAACAATATTGATGGCCACTTCTATTGAAGGTAACCTTTTCGTCACGTTCGTTGAAACCAGATGAGCCAACATTGTTGTCCCAGTCGCCCCCAACAATCAGGTCCATGCTGTTTACATCAAGGGTCCCTGAATTAATGGTAAGGTCATTCTTTATTTCGAAGCTGGTGGTGTAGGTCGTGCTCATATCAAGTTGGTAACCCCCGGTATTTACAATAAGGCTGTTGAAATAATCACCAGGTTGTGGACGGCAAATACAAGTAGATGTATTGCCTGTAAATTCAATAGACCCACTGGTTAATGCGACGTCAATGGTTGCATCGCCGTTGAGGAGTGTTCCCCCAATCTGGGTGGTTTGTGAGGTATAACTTACAAAATCATAGCCACTCCCGTATAGATATAGGTTGCCTTTTATTTTGCAAGTTGCCGATGTTTGACTGCTGAGGCCAAAAACCCCCCCTGATTTATTCACCCAGATGTGATTGAAATAACAATCTGCATCTTTGTTTCGAATGTAATTGTTCCCACTCCCCAGAAAATAAATATACCCATTATCCAATTGCACATCGGCACCAGGGGCAAATTCCCATGTTTCATTTACGTAAAACACACAGCTCCCGGTTGTCTGGGCTTCAGAACCACTATGCCATGTAATTTTATCGCAGGCCAATTTAGCATCAGTATCATACATCCTTATTTCACCGTAAACATCTACATCATTTACAATGCTCAACTGGGAAGCACCTATCCTGACGTATGCCCCGCTATTGATAACCAGGGATTTTATCTCCTGGTCGGTGCTACTGGTGGATGGATAACGCGGCATACCATTGGGAATTACTACATCCTCGGTGGAAGTGGGCACATGGTTCAACGACCAGTTCTGTGTATTGTTCCAGTAATTATTCCAACTACCATCCCAGGTGTTGGTAACTTTTTGCGAATAACCTGTTAGGGTTATCGCCATTAGAAAGAGTAAAGCGATTTTCTTCATTTTGTTCTCCTTTTTTATTTAATTATTTGACTGAATAATTTATAAAATTGTAAATTCATCATAATAGGCAAGGGGCTTTTCGTTTACCACTACTTCATCAATCTTGCTTCCGGTTAATCCTTTTTTGCATGTAGCAATAAAGATTTCTAAATTAGCTTCTTCTCCTTCTGCTTCAATCTCAATAAGATTTGTCCACTCTGAGACGTTTCCAAAAACAGTGTGTTTATTGGCCAATATCATGGTATGTAATTTATACCCAAGCTGGTTTATTTCCCCTTTTATTTTGATATGATAATGCCTAATCATAAACTTTGGAAGTTTTTGTTTTGCAAATTTACAACACTACATAGGGGTTTGTCAAGTTTTTAGTATAGACATTATATGAACATTGTATTTATTGTTATTTACTAAAATACTGATAAATAGACATTAAAGAAGTGTTCATGTAATGTCTATGTATGAACACTGCAAAAAGCCGAGATTTTTTGTGGAAAATGGAATTTTGATTTTGAGCAAGCCATTATTGTTTTCAAACAAATTTGATTGCCGGAAAGATTAAATTTCTACATGTTGAGTTTGTAAACTTTTCCAGGCATAACTCTTACCAAACCCTGAAATTCGAGGTTTAGTAGTGCAATAGAAACTTTACTTGTGGGTAATGCAGATTTCAGGTAAATATCATCAATACACATGGTATCTGCCATACGCAAAACATTTATAATTTTTTCTTCATCGGGAGCCAGTTCGATAAAAAGTTCACGTTGGATTTTTGGTTTCATGTCCGGTTTCTTTTGCCACCCCATTATATATTTCACATCTTCGGCTGACTGGACGAGGCTGGCTTTATTAATTTTTATCAAATGGTTACATCCTTCTGACCATGTATCGCCAATACGTCCGGGAACACTAAAAACATCCCGATTGTACGAGTTAGCTATTTCGGCGGTTATAAGCGCACCACCTGATTTTGCTGCCTCCACAACTAAAGTGGCATCAGCCAAACCGGCTATTATTCTGTTTCGCTTGGGGAAATTTTCGCGATCGGGTTTGGTTTTACTTATAAATTCTGTAATCAATCCACCATGATCAATAATTTTTTCGGCCAGGCTTCTATTAAGATATGGGTAAATTCTGTCAAGGCCGTGCCCTAATACAGCAATGGTTTTTAAACCACTTTCAAGTGATACTCTATGTGCGCAGGTATCAATTCCATAAGCCAGGCCACTTACAATAAGTACGTCTTGTGAAACCAGTTCTTTAATTATCCTTTCACACATCTCTTTTCCATATTCGGTAGCCTTTCGTGTACCTACAACACTTACAATTTTTTGGGTATTGAGATCAGTATTTCCTTTATGGAAAAGCATAATTGGACTGTCGGTACAGTGCTTTAAGCGTGCCGGGTATTTCTTTTCGAGATAGAACAGGGGTGTAATATTGTTTTTTTCAATAAAAATGATTTCCTCTTCGGCGCGACCCAAAACATTTTGCGAAATAATTGCATTGACTAATTTATTGCCAATTCCGGGTATTTTTTCGAGAGCAGCTCTTTTTTGTTTAAAAACGCCTTCAACTCCACCGCAGTATGCTACAAGCTTTTTGCCCAATACATCACCAACACCGGGCAATAATGTTAATCCTATTTGATATTGCAACATAAAGAAATATGTTTTTTGAGTGTAAAAGTACGGATTATAATCGTTTATTACCTATCGTAGTAAAAATAGGTACATGCGATTTAAAACCTAAAAATTTATCTTTGCCAAAATTTTTCAGATGCTGCTTCAATTTATAGAATGGAATGTGAGTCCGGAATTATTCCCGGATACCTGGTTTCCGGTTAGATGGTACGGTTTACTTTTTGCCGGAGGTTTCTTTTTTGGATATTTGGTATTAACGCGTGTTTTCAAGCACGAATTTAAAGATCAGAAAAAAGCGATGAGCTTGCTGGATAAACTGTCTATGTACATGGTTATTTCTACAATAATCGGGGCAAGGTTAGGGCATGTACTTTTTTACGAGCCATCATACTATTTTGCCGAACCCGGCGAAATTTTTAAAATCTGGAATGGTGGTCTGGCTTCGCATGGTGCAGCAATTGGAATTTTGGCAGGGCTTTGGCTTTTTGCCAGGAATACAGGTAAAGCATATCTTTGGGTTTTGGACAGGGTAGTAATTGTAGTTGCACTTGCCACCATGTTTATCAGGGTGGGAAACCTTATGAACTCCGAAATATTTGGTATGCCAACCGATCTTCCCTGGGGCTTTATATTTTCTTCGTCTGATAGCATTCCTCGTCATCCCACACAAATTTATGAAGCATTGAGTTATCTTAGTATTTTCGTGGTATTGCATTGGTTATATTGGAAAAACAATGGTAAGCCAAAGCCGGGATTGCTTTTTGGTCTTTTTCTGGTTTTAATGTTTTCTGCACGATTTTTTATTGAGTTTTTAAAAGAACCACAGGTGGCTTTCGAAAACACTATGTTGCTGAATATGGGGCAATGGTTAAGTATTCCATTTATTCTGGCAGGTTTTATCCTGATTTTTTACAAAAAACAGGATACAAAAAAGGCATCTCCAAAAAAATGAAGATGCCGTATGATTTTTTTTATTCAGAAAATTAGAACATAGTCATATATTCTGCCAATCTCTCTTCAATTTTTTTTGATTGCTCTTCCTGATTGTTTCTTTTTGCAAGTAAGGCTAACTGCTGAATTACCATCATAGCCTGCTGAATGTTCTTTTGATAATACTGCCTGAACGAATTGTCGAGTCCGGAATAATAATCCAGATCAGAACCAAAATTAGCAAGTAGTACATCAGAAACCTCATTTCCTTTTTCCATTGCACCGGCATCATAATAGGTTTCTACCATTGGTGTCATGTAAATATCCCAATGAATTTTTTCGTTGGGGAAAAACTTCCTAAGCGCATCCAGTGTATTTACTGCCATATCATTTTTTCCTTCATCGGCTAACGCCTGGGCTAATCTCAAGTAATTTTGCTTGGGCATTACAGAGTTCCGGCGACTTTCAGGATCTATATAAACATCAGGGTCATTTAAATTTCCCCACTTTGCCTTATTAACCAAAAGGTTATATGTTTCTTCTGTATTAATTCCACCTAAACCATTAATCATGTGCTTAGCTTTAATGGGTAGAAAACGATATACGATTCCTTCAAGGTGACAATATTCGTCAACATCCAGTACTTTTTCGATGGCAGACGGGCTTGTGAAATAAATCGGACGTTCCCAGTTGTTGGATGCAATAAGATCGAGTAGCATCAGATCATTTTTATAAATATAATTCTGTCTGATATCCCATTTTATTTCAGGAACTATTTTATCTCTCATCTCTTCAGATACCAATCCTTTGGAGATGATATCGTCTTTATTTACAGTAATTTTCATCTCCTTTGAAGGAATGAAATTTAAACTCGATCCGTCAGGAAGGCTCATTTGTGTACGGCTGTCGTCGCTGGCAATAAAATTAATAACATCTTTTAATTCCTGAGAGCCTTTGATACGTTCGAACAGGGGCACATAATTATTCGATCCTTTTTCGTAATCGGCGTATGAAAGTGTAAATGGTAATCGTTCCGAATCATAAATTTTTCGCATCATCTGATGGATATACCATTCGCCGGAGGCCAGCATAAAGTTAACCACCCGCACATCGGTTCGTATTCCTTCTACTTCCTGTGCATACCATAAAGGGAAAGTGTCGTTATCACCATTGGTAAACAAGATTGCATTTGGTTCGCACGATTCAAGATAATTGGTTGCAAAGTCGAGAGCAGCATATTTTCCTGACCTGTCGTGATCGTTCCAGCCTTGGGTAGCCATTACACCCGGAATTAGCACAAGTGTTACCACCGATACGGCCACTGCCGAAACCGTTGGGTTGAGCACTCTTTTTAAACCGTTGTATAGCCCCAGAACCCCGAGGCCAATCCAAATGGCAAAAGCGTAAGTTGATCCGGCATACGCATAATCACGTTCACGCGGTTGATATGCGTACTGATTGAGGTACACCGTAATCGCAATACCGGTCATCAGAAACAGCAATCCTACAACTATCGAGTTTCGGTAATCGCGATTGAGCTGGAAAAACAAACCAATTAGCCCCAAAATCAGAGGCAGAAGGTAAAACTTATTATTAGCCCAATTTTGTTTTGTTATCGGCAGGTTGCTTTGGTTTCCGAGTCTTGCCGAATCTATGGAACCAATACTGGTAATCCAGTTGCCATTTTCAAGATCACCATGCCCCTGAATATCATTTTGTCGTCCTGAGAAATTCCACATGAAGTATCTGAAATACATAAACCCAATCTGGTATCGGAAGAAATATCTGAGATTTTCACCGAAAGTAGGTTTAATAATAGTTTCCGAAGCACCATCTCTGGTAGTATATTGTACAGCTTCACCTTCGATCTCGCCCCAATCTTTGTATTCACGCACATGTATCGACTTTTGATTGCTCCACATTCGTGGGAATAATGTAGTGAATTTTGGATCGTAGATTGGAATTGTACCCTCACGCGAATCAGCAATTCTATATTCTCCTAATTCGTCATCGCGCAAGTAAACCGGATTGCCATTTCCATAATCTGAAACAGGCGAATTATAATACTGTCCTTTTGCAATTGGCCAATCGCCGTATTGTTCGCGGTTGAGGTACGAAAGAAGGCTTACTGCATCTTTTGGGGCGTTTTCGTTTATAGGAGTGTTTGTGTTAGAACGAATTACGATAAGCAGAAATGTTGAATATCCGATCAGGATAAATGTTATGCTTAAAATGAGCGTATTTAAATGAGCTTTTTTGTTTTTGAAATAGTAAATTATACCAGCTGCAGTACCACCTATTATTAATCGGATTAAAAAGCTGCCAAAAGAATTGCTCTCGGTTAGTATTAATAAATATAATAGTCCGGTGAGCCCGAGTGCCAAACGATTTAAATTTTGATTTTCTTCGTTTGTAGCTCTGATGGCAAAAAATAATGTAGCTATTAATAAAATGGAAAGAAAAATAGTACCGGTATTAAAAGGCAGTCCGATGCTGTTTACAAAAAGTATTTCGGTATGCGCATATAAACTAACAACTTCGGGTATGATACCAAACATAACAAAAGCCAAAATTAAAAAGGAAACTCCCCCGGCAATAAACATACCCTTGCCCGTTGGTTTGTATTTTTTGAAATAGTAAACAAATGTTATGGCCGGTATGGCAAGCAGGTTCAGCATGTGTACACCTACTGATAACCCTATCATATAAGCAATAAGGATTAGCCATCTCGAAGAATGAGCTTGATTTTCAACGGCTTCCCATTTTAATATGGCCCAGAAAACAAACGCCGAAAAGAATGAGGACATAGCATATACTTCACCTTCGACAGCCGAAAACCAAAACGAATCGCTTACCGTATAGGCAAGTGCTCCAACAATACCACTTCCAAGTACAGCAATACTTTTTGAGAGTGTCATTTCACCACCAAGCAAAGCAGCTTTTCGAGCCAGGATGGTGATAGTCCAGAAAAGGAACAGTATGGTAAAACTACTCGAAAGTGCCGACATCACATTAATCATAAGGGCAACATGGGTAACATCACCAAATGCAAACAAGGTAAAGATACGTCCGATGATTTGAAAAAATGGTGCTCCCGGAGGGTGTCCAACCTGAAGTTTATAGGCTGTTGCAATGTATTCGCCACAATCCCACCAACTGGCAGTGGGTTCAATGGTAAACAGATAAATTAAGGTGGCAATCATCCAAACGCCCCATCCAATGAGGGTATTGACTTTGTTGAAATTTTTCATCAATTAGTATTTTTGATGCTATATTAATAATGCGGCGCGAAAATAATCAATTAAATTAGTTCGCTCACTTTTTTCATGTTCTCCCTAACGAATCGAAATTTATTTAAGTATGCTTGTTTTGTACCTGAGACTGCTATTAATTTTAAAAAGGATA
>JAOZRY010000808.1 GCA_029939965.1 Bacteroidales bacterium
CGGTAGCATTAGTACAAAGACCATTGCTTACAGTTAATGTAAGCGTAACATTTGTACCAAAATCGCCAGCAGCAGGAGTATATGTTGCAGTTAATAAAGATGCATCGTCAAATGAGCCTGCTCCTCCACTCCATAAATATGTAGCACCAGCACTTCCCGAACCCGAAAGGGTATGTGTAAAACCTTCACAAATAGTGGCATCACTACCGGCATCAGCAACTAATGCATCCACAATATCAATTACTAACTTATCACTTTGTAGTGCAACACATGGATCCTGAGGAGCTACAACAAGTGTTAATTCAACCTCACCATTTGCTATATCAAGTACACCAGGAGTATAAGTAGTAATTAAATTAGCTATATCGCTATAAGTACCATCACCACCAACCCATACAAACGATTCATAAGCTCCTGTTATTGAAGCATCGTTTATTGGATATGAGCTGCCTTCGCAAATTGTAGCATCACCACCAGCGTAAACCGTTGGAAATGCAACAATAGTAAGATCCATTGCATCAGGGGTAGTACCATTAACATCGGTTACCTGTAAGGTTAAGGTAATAGAACCTCCGTTTAAGTCAGTACCTCCTGGCGTATAAACAGGATTCAGGATTGTTGTATTGCTAAACGATCCATCTCCACCAGACCACAGATAAGTTAATGTTCCGGTGCCACTTGCAGTAGCATCACTTAACGAATACGTATCGTTTTCGCAGATGGTAGCGTTTAGTCCCGCATCTACAACGGGTTGGGCAATTGTGGTCGAAACCATGCCCAAAAGCAGTATTACAACAGAAGCGAGGTAATACCTGGTTAACAAATTGTACACTTTTTTCATAAACTGAATTTTTAATTGATGAATATTAATTTAATTATCTTATCTTAATCCTTAATCATTGATTTCCAGTTACAATAGCCCTTAATAATTAATAACAAAAAAACTGCAAAAAACCAGTTTTTTTGTTAAAACACTATTAACGAAGCATTTACTATTTTCCTAATCTTAACAAACATACAAAGGAATTTTGAATTTTAAAAAATGGATAACTGAATTTTGATCATATTAACTTTATTTAACATCCGTCTAATAGCCCCGAATCCTTCATATAATACATGTTACAGCAAAAAAAAGAAATGCTGTTTATAATCATTAAAAAGAAGTAAATAAAACAAATGCTTTATAAAAGTTAAAGTGTTTGTTAAAAAAGTAATACAAAAAAACCCAAAGCCTTTCGACTTCGGGTTTTTTTGTATTGCATCAAAAACCAAATATTATTCAATAATTAATTTTTGAATTAAGGCTCCATTCAAGTTATGAATTTTTATAAAATATACACCTTTTGATAAATCAGATGTACTAACTTTTTCTATTCCACTTCTCATTTGTACTGTTTTTACAACTATACCTTGAATATTTGTAAATTCAATATAAGAAGGTTGATCAGCATTTACTTCAATCGTTACAAAATCTGTTGCAGGATTCGGGAAGATTCGTACTGATATTACTGAAATATCACCGGAGATTCCTGTGCTGGATTTATAGAAGTTGGTGATGATGGATGTTCCGTTGCTGAGGAATTTGCCATCGTGGCTCATTAACGATTGATCGAATTCGGCGGTAACAGGGGTTTCTATTCCTGTGCCGCTGTGGTAGGCTACAAACGAAATCTGTTCGCCTGCTGTTGCTCCGTCTTTGGTGTCTGTCCATAAATCATCGCCAAATATGAGCATTGGTGCGTTTTTGTTTATTTCGGATAGATGTGCAAAACCTATGCAATTGCCTTCGGTGTCGAATGCTCCAACATAGTCAGCTCCTTCTAGGTTTGCAAACGCTCTGTAATCGATCGACATAAGGTGTACTTCGCCGGTTCTGTTTATTGCCCATGGGCCTTCTGGTGCC
>JAOZRY010000809.1 GCA_029939965.1 Bacteroidales bacterium
TGTAAAAACGGCATCTATCATTTAACTGCTGCCGGAGGGGGCGCACCACTCTATTCACCCGACCCTGAACATCCCAATGTAATCGAAACCCGGCAAATACATCACTACTGTAAAGCAGAAATTGTGGATACCACTTTATGGGTTACAGTTTTAACACCGTATGGCGAAGTGGTGGATGAGATCACTATTGAACAAAATATTCTTCCGGGCCATTTGTTGGGGTATTTAACCAAAGAAGATGGAGCAGGCGATATAAGCGATGTTTTGATATTTCTTCCTTAGTATCCCCTGCTGTTAGAAATTCCATTATTGTTTGAACAGTAATTCGTAAACCTCTTATTGTTGGTTTTCCATTACACAACCCCTCGTCAATGGTAATTCTGTCTTTTAAATAAGTCATGTTTTTTCTATTTTATTATGTATAATATCGTAACAAAAATACTTTTTTTTAAAGCATATTCCTTTTGGATCTACAATCATTTGCTGAAAGTTTATTCCCAAAAGAGTTTAATATACCATCCTCTAAACCCCCAATCCCTGAATTCCCCTATTTTTTTTCTAATGGTTTTCTGCTATGGTTTCTATTTATGTTGATATTAGTTTTGCCTCAATATGAAAAATCAAAATCATCCATATTTTATCTGCTTTCCTCCAATAATTCTCTTTTCGCCTAACTTTTTTTTCGCTCTTTTTTTCGCATTCAGACAAAAAACCCCGGCGTTCACAGCCCAAACCCCGGCGTTCAGACATCTTTCAACATTTCGCCTTTTTCCTGATGTATCTTTACATTTTAATTTTTACTTATAAAAAATCATTTTTTAATTAACCAAAAAAAGGAGGAGTAATGAAAAGTTTTACAAAAAGTTTTATGATTGTTATTGCCTTTATCATGGCAGGACATTTTTTAATTGCACAACAGCAAATTCAATTTGAGGGACTTTATGCCGAGGGGGAGGGCGGAGCTGCCTGGGATGCTGATGGTTCAGGTCCCGAACCCTATGGAAATGGTCATGAAAATGTATATTATTATGTGGCATCAAGAGATCATGTGGATGCAACAGCAACATCAGGGGCTCATATAACAGATGTATTAAACGGTTTCCCTTTATTCGAGCAAGCGCTTTCAGATAATGGATTTACAACTGAACAGGTTACCCTTAAAATTAAACTTTGCGATATGGGAGATGATGAACAGGGTATAGACTGGTTTACCATTGGAGATATGCACTATGCTAACTTTTATCCGATGATCTGTACTTTTGAACTTGATGGAGAACTCCTGATTGAAGCAATCGGGAACTATGTAATGTATATATCTGGAACCGGGACACAGGGATTTGAATCAGGATATCTAAAAATCAACAACATTTCAGGTAACAGTACCGGATCAGTTCAAAATGTCGCTAATGCAATTCTGTCTGATGTTGGTACGGATGAGTTGCAATTTGAGATGCAGACGTCCAATGCAGAGGGATTGTCAGGAAATGGCAGATCTGGTGGGTATTTTGATGTTACCTGCACTTTTGAAAAGGGTTTGCCTGAAATTCCATTCCAGGGTTTGAATGCCGACCACGAAGGCTTTGCCGGCTGGGATGCCGATGGTACCGGCCCCGAACCGGAGGCCGATGGGCATAATACACAATTATATTATGGTGCATCTTTAGATTATGATAGCATTGACCCCGATCCAAATGCCTGTCTTGGACACTTTCTCGAAGGCCAGACCGGGTTTTTCAACACAATGCTACAACTCGAATACCGTGGTTTTGAAATTGGGGACCTGAAAATGAAATATGGCCTCAATAGCCTTGGCCCCGATGTAGAGGGTGAAGACTGGGGAAATAACTGGTGTAACTACTACAATAATGAATTTGTTATCGAATTGAACGGAGAATCCATATT
>JAOZRY010000153.1:0-5033 GCA_029939965.1 Bacteroidales bacterium
CAAATTCTTTTTGAAAGTACTGCGCATAAGCATTGAACCGGCGGTTATGTTTCCAGGGAAATTTGTGTACTGTCATGTAAATTTATTTGTTAAACTGAATTTTTGAATTAGGCTTTTATTCCCAATGTTCTTGTTGTTTTGGCAAGATATTACAGGACTCCGGAAAGAGCTGTTGGGTAACGAATCACTCTACCCTTAAATTTGAAAAATATGCCGGACGAACACAGATGGGATATCTGCGGCAGGGATTGGAGTGGTAGCTTGTTGATCCCGATAACTATGGGAGGCGGCTGTGATTTTTGTTGGTGGGTGGCGGCTGACGAAGGAAGCCCCCGCACCACCTACAAAAAACCAGCCGGCATGAAACAACTACAAACGGAAAGCCCGCAGCCGCCCCCCCCAAAAAACTATCTTCAAAATCAAGTAACTAAATCGATCTATTATTTTTTATTGTCGATTTATTATTGAAACCGCAAAGCGGGAAACTGACATCGTTAACATGTAAGCATTAGTGGTTTTTTAAGAGCCTGATTTATACATCAACCAATATTTTTTTCGGCTTGTCCGAGTTATGGAATACAAGAATATTAAAAATTAAAAAAGGGATGAATCTTAATAATTCACCCCTTTTTTTTAAATATTTG
This sequence comes from Bacteroidales bacterium, assembly GCA_029939965.1. Classification (GTDB taxonomy): domain Bacteria; phylum Bacteroidota; class Bacteroidia; order Bacteroidales; family 4484-276; genus SABY01. Next base: position 645 of record JAOZRY010000153.1, read on the forward strand.
CTGTCTATTTATAATGTCGTTGTTTAGTTCAGAATGTTCGAGTTCGAGGCTTGCTAAGTCTTTAAAGTCAGGGGTTTACTTTTGTAAATGACTGGGTTTAAAGATAAGCGTAACGAAGAAATCGGACATTATGGACAAACACTATTTAGCAACTCTTTCGAGCCACCTTGTCATAAACATAATTGTAAACATAGAAATAGCAGTTGCGATTACAAAAATACTCCAGGTCATCCAAATTGGAATTGCAGAATAATAAAAAATGGCTCCAATAAATAATAAACCATTACCAAGTGCTGTTGCTCCAAGCCACCCACCTTGCATCATTCCCTGGTATTGTGGTGGTGATACTTTTGAAACAAAAGATATTCCCATTGGGCTGATAAATAATTCAGCTACAGTAAGAATGAAATAAGTACCAAGTAATAAGAAAGGTGTTACTTTTTGAGATTCCATTAAAGGAGTTCCTCCTAGTGACGGGCTAATCTCTGAGGCAAATGGCAAACCAATAGAACCTACAACCATAACAACAAATGCCAGAGAAGCAATACCCATACCAATACCAATTTTCTTTGGAGTTGATGGCTCCATATTTCGGGTACGTAACCAACCAAATAAACCAACTATAATTGGGGTTAGGAATACAACGAAAAATGGGTTCATTGACTGGAATATCTCAGCCCCTTCAAATTTTACCCCCAGTATCTCGAAAACAAAAAGGCTTAAATCAGTATAATCCCTTGCAAAAAACGTTAAGGTAAGTCCGTTTTGGTGGAAAGAGAACCAGAAGAAAATAACAACACCAAACACAGCCAACAATGCGTACATGCGTTGAGCTACCTCTTTTGCTTCCATTTTTATTTCCTGGGTAATTTTGCCATCTTTTGATTTGGTTATACCTTTTGGATTCGGGAATTTGTTTTTGTTAACCAAATATATTATGGTGGAAATTATCATTGCAATAATTGCGATACCAAAGGCATAGTGGAAGCCTGTATTAAATACATTTAAGTAATCATTAGAAAAGGTTGCCAGATCAGTTACGTTTGCACCTATTAATGCTCCATCTGCATATTCCTGATATTTTACAATATTTTCGGCCGACATATTGCCACCCAGAAAAGCATGACATTGCGCTGGAAGTGTAGCATCGTATGTAAAACCTTTTGATCCTAACCACCAGTTTCTGATACCGACAGCTGTAAACGGGGCAAAAATAGCACCAACGTTAATGAAAGCATAAAACATTGAAAAACCTGAATCTCTTAATTTCTCATATTTTTCATTATCGTACATCTGGCCGACCAATGCTTGTAAGTTTCCTTTAAACAATCCGTTGCCAAATGCAATAACAAACAGGCCGACAATGGTAATAGTGAGGAAAAGCGGAACACTGGAAACAGGTGTTGGAGTTGGGATAGCCATGATAACATATCCGATTCCCATTAATATTAATCCGGCAAGAATGGTTCCTTTATAATTCTTAATTTTGTCTGCAATAATTCCTCCTGCCAGGGCAAGTATGTAAATGGAGAAATAAAATCCAGCATAAATATATCCGGCATTTGTACCGCTTAGCCCAAATTTGGCTTGCAAAAACAGTACTAATATTGCCATCATAGTGTAAAATCCAAAACGTTCGCCCATATTGGCTAGCGAAGCTGGAATAAGACCTTTCGGGTGTCCTTTAAACATAATTGTAAGTTTTGATGAATAGTTTAATTATTATTAAAAAATTAGTTAAAACGTGCAAAAATAATTAAAAATGAATGTGAGATAATTTAGAATGGATAAATTTTACTTTGCATTGAAAATCAATCAATTAGAATAATAGTATTAGCAATCATCATCTTTTACTATTATTTTTGTAATGAAATTTATAACTATTCGTCTTTAAAACAAATGACAAAAGCAGAGTTTGTAAACAAGGTACTGCCTTTTAAGAATAAACTTTTTCGGTTAGCACAAAGAATTCTTAATGAAACTGATGCTGAAGATATTGTACAAGATGTGTTTTTTAGGCTTTGGACACGAAAAGACGACATCGAAAAGTATAAAAATCCTGAAGCATTTGCTATGGTGATGACCCGAAACCTTTGTTTGGATAAAATTAAATTGAAATCGTATAAAAAAGATGAACTTGCCGAATGGAATGAGCCTAAAGAAAATAATAACCCGGAAAGAATGACCGAACTAAAAGACGAAGTAAATCATATTCACAGAACGATCAGTACTTTACCGGAGCGACAAAAAGCTATTATTCAAATGCGCGATATCGAACAAATGGATTATGATGAAATTAGTGAAATAATGCAAATGAAGGTAAATGCCATAAGAGTTAATTTATCGAGAGCAAGAAAAGCCATCAGAGATCAGCTGATAAAAAAACATGAATATGAATACCACGGAAATTGAAATACTGCTCAATAGATTTTATGAAGGTGAAACCACCCTGGATGAAGAAAAAATCCTTAGAGATTATTTTTTATCCGGAGCGGTAAACGAAATGTTTAAAACCCATATCCCTGTTTTTAAATTTTATGGGGAGGAAGTTAAACGAAAGTTGCGACCAGAGTTGGAGTTTGAAATGGAGAACTCGCTACCTGACTCGAAAATACTTCCGTTTTTTAAAAATAAGAAGAACTTGTTTTACATTTCAGGAGTTGCGGCCAGTCTTATTTTTATTTTCTCACTAATTTTCGAAATGTCTCATTACAACAACGTTAAGAATGTTGCTGATAATTTAACTTACACAAAAGCAGAAACTCATAAAGCTTATGAGCAAACACGAATTGCTCTGGCCTATGTATCGGGGAAGTACGCCAGGGGTGTAGAGCCACTCGGAGATATTGAAAAACTCGGGATTAGTACAATGGCTGTAAGTGAGTTGGCTAAATTTAGCGAAGAAATTAATAATCTCAATTATAATGTAAATAAAATGAATACGGGTGTGGACAACCTAAGTAAATTATCAAAATTCACAATATTTGTAAAACCATAAAATTTAAATGCAATGAAAAATGTAATTTTATCAATCGTAGCTTTGGCAGTGATGTCGTTATCGTTCAACACATTTGCCCAAAGCCCAACTGACGATCTTTTCGACAAGTATGGCGCAAAAGATGGATTTACCACCGTGCATATTACCAAAGAACTTTTTAGTTTGTTTGCTGAAATAGCAGATGAATCTGACGAAGCCGATGTGCAGGAAATTAACGAAGTGATTAAAGGATTGGAATATATCAGGATATTGATGTATGACGGATCCGATTCGATCGATTCGGGTATAGCCCGGGATTTTAAAGAAGAGCTTAGTGATGTGAAGCTGAAAGATTTTACCGAGCTAATGACCGTAAAAGAGGGTGATGAGTTGGTTAAATTTATGATTCGGAAAAACGGTAAGAATATCAACGAATTATTGCTGATTATCGATCAACCCGATCAGGCCGGCTTTATCAGTATTACCGGAAATATCGACCTAAAGTCGATTGCCAAAATATCGAAGTCGATGAACATAAAAGGGCTGGAAAATCTGGAAAAGATTAAGGATAAATAATTGAGTTTGAATGTGTAAAAAAAACGCTGGCAAATTTTATAATTTGCCAGCGTTTTTTTTAATTAGAATTATTGTTTCCGATCATAGTACTAAAAAAGTCCGTGTAACTCAGCGTTAATTTTATCAATAATTACCCCAAGATCTTCGGGTTTATCGGCAAAATTGAGATTATCGACAGTAACAATCAATTTTTTTCCTTCGGTGTAACCATCCATCCATTTTTCGTAGAGTTGGTTCAAACTTTTTAAATAGTCGAGACGGATAGATTCTTCATACTCACGGCCTCTTTTCTGGATTTGATTAACGAGGGTAGGTACAGTAGCTCTGAGATAAATCAATAGATCAGGAGGTTGAATAAAACTCACCATAAGCTCAAACAGCGATTGGTAATTATCAAAATCACGGTCGGTCATCAGGTTCATCTCGTGGAGGTTTGGTGCAAAGATGCGTGCATCCTCATAAATGGTACGATCCTGAACAATGTTTTTTCCGCTTTCTCTTATTTTTACAATCTGCCTGAAGCGATTATTCAAAAAATATATTTGAAGATTAAACGACCAACGACGCATGTCGTCGTAAAAACTCTGTAGATAAGGGTTGTCGTCAACCGATTCGTAGTGTGGTTCCCAATTAAAATGTCTGGACAATAATGTTGTTAAGGTAGTTTTACCAGAACCAATGTTTCCTGCAATTGCAATATGCATTTTCTAATAATTTTTAATGTTTGAACTGATGTTGGTTATCCGGCTAAAATATGAAAGAAATAAGAAAGCATGATAAAAAAGGCGAAGAAATAAAAAACTATTTTTCAACAATCGGAAACCCAAACACTTCAA
>JAOZRY010000153.1:5133-6984 GCA_029939965.1 Bacteroidales bacterium
CCAACCTCTGGGTCCGAAATATATAGCTCACCATTATTAATAGTCATAAAGGATGGGTTGAGGTGTGTTGCAGTTTCTTGTTCAAGATTGTTGCTTTGCGTAATAAAATCTCCCTGATCGGTAAGTTTAATCAAGGTTTGTTCGGGCTGACTAAAAATCCAGATATTGTCATCGTCCGACAAACATGCCAGACCAATTCCGGAATACCCTTTTTCGCCTAACATAACAGGTTTTGGGATTACTCTAAAATAGTTGTTGATCAGCGTTATCTTTTGGTCTTCTTTGTAAAAAAGTAGAATTTTTTCAGGATTGGAAACATCAATACTGTACAAATTTTTTGTGTACATATTGCTGTACGAATATTGTAATTCGCCCAAAAGATCGTACATCGAAATTTTTGGACCTTCAATTGTATAAATATTGTTGGATGCGTCAAGTTCAATTCCGTTAGCAACTACTTCTATGTCGAGGGTCTTATTGTACTTTTCTCCAGATTGAAAAACAAATAGTAAAACCAACACAATTATCAAATTCTTCATCATTTTTTATTTTCTGTTTAATTGTTTATCATTTTCAGTATTTCATCCACATACTTTCTGTTGTTCGAGAGGCGTGGCACTTTATTTTGGCCACCCAATTTGTCGCGTTTTTTCAACCAATTATAAAAAGTTTGTTTGGGCATCGATTTTATTACCGGTTGCCTAAGCACCATATTTTTATACCGTTTTGCTTCATAATCCGAATTCAACGATTTAAGCGCATTATCAAAAGTATCCGAAAACACATCCAGATTTTCGGGCTTTCGGGTAAACTCGATGAGCCATTCGTGGGCAGCATTTTTATTGCTGTTAAAATAAATTGGAGCTGCCGTGTAATCCGAAATTACGGCATTGCATTTTTCGCATGCAATGGATAATGCTTTTTCTGCATTTTCGATGATAAGTTCTTCGCCAAAAGCGTTGATGAAATTTTTTGTCCTTCCTGTAATAATAATTCTATAAGGATCGGTTGATGTAAATTTTATGGTATCTCCAATCAGGTATCTCCACAATCCGCCATTGGTGCTTATGAGCATAGCATAATTTTTTCCTACTTCCACCTCATCCAGCATCAGTGTTTTGGGATTTTCTTCATCCAATTCATTTGTGTTAACAAACTCATAATAAATCCCATAATCCAGCATCAGAAGCATATCTTTGTGGTCGGTGCGATCCTGAATCCCAAAAAAACCTTCCGAAGCATTGTAGGTTTCCATGTAGTTCATAATGTCCGATTGGATTAGCTCCTGAAATTGTTGGCGATAAGGATCGAAGTTTACACCTCCATGAAAAAATACTTCAAGATTTGGCCAAACATCAGCAAGGTTGCTTTTACCTGATATTTCAAGGATTCGCCTTATTAGCACCAACAACCATGATGGAACACCCGAAATACTGGTAACATCGTGTTCCATGGTAACATGAGCCATTTTTTCGATTTTACTTTCCCACTCGTCCATCATAGCTATTGAACGGTTTGGGGTTTTTTTGAGCTGTACCCACAAAGGCAGGTTTTGCATAAGGATAGCGGATAAATCGCCGGTGTAATACGATTCGTTGTTTATCTCGGTAATGGTGCTGCTACCGCCCATTGCCAGCCCTTTTCCAACAAATATCCTCGAATCGGGGTGGTTGTGGAAATAGATCGAAAGCATATCCTTACCACCTTTATAATGGCACTCTTCCAATGCTTCGTTGCTTACCGGAATAAATTTGCTCTTGGTGCTGGTAGTCCCCGACGATTTTGCAAACCATTTAACATCGGTGTTCCACAACAGGTTTTGTTTGCCTTTTCGAAGTTTATCGATGTATG
>JAOZRY010000154.1:0-5084 GCA_029939965.1 Bacteroidales bacterium
TCACGTTTAATCCCTTCAGGATTAAAATTAACCACAAAGTGGTTTAATGTGAATAGCCACAGGCGAAGCTGTGGTGAAGCAATGGCCATATTACAGAACCCTGATAGGGTTCAACAAATTGAGCATGTATTTTCCTTTGCTCTATTTCCTGATTATTGAATTTCAAAATTGTAATTTTTCTTTTAATGCGTACAATATTAATTAGTTACAATATCCAAAACCGTGTATTTATGCCTTTTTGAAATTTCTTTAGTGTTGATTACCAAGAAATTGTGAAGTCCAAATTAAAAGTTATATAATTAATGCTTATCATCTCTTCTTTTCACATTCCATCATTATCGCATTGTCTCCTTATAGCATTGTTTCCTTATAGCATTGTCTCCTTATAGCATTGTTTCCTTATAGCATTTCCTTATTATCACATTTCAACCCCTTCGTTGCCTCACAGCCTCGTAAATCATTATGCCCGAGGCTACCGAAACATTTAGTGAGGCTGTTTGGCCAGTCATCGGAATACTAACAAGATGATTACATTTTTGAAGATAAGCCGGAGATATACCATCGTCTTCCGAACCCATCATTATTGCTGTAGGAGGGTTGTAATCAACATCATACAGTAACTTTTCAGTTTTTTCGGTAGCAGCCACAAATTGTAATCCCGAGTTTTTCAGATAGTCGATAGACTTAGAAAGATTTTTGCTACGGCAAACCGGTATATTATTTAGGGCACCTGCCGAAGTTTTCATGGCATCGGCATTTACCTGTGCCGATCCTTGTGTTGGGAAAAGTATAGCATGTAGTCCTGCACATTCGGCTGTGCGTGCAATGGCTCCAAAATTGCGAACATCTGTTATACGATCGAGAACCAAAATGAGTGGAACTTCACCTTTTTCAAAAATCATTTGTACCACTTCCTCGATGGGCTGGAAGGATACAGCAGAAACAAAAGCGACAATACCCTGATGGTTTTTGCGAGTTAACCGATTAAGCTTTTCGATGGGAACATGCTGAAAGGGAATTTCAAGCTCCTTTAAATGCGAATGAAGTTCACCAAAATGCTCTCCCCTGAGCCCTTTTTGAATAAATACTTTATCAAATTCCTTTCCCGATTTAATACTCTCGATTATCGGACGAATGCCATAAATAAGATTATCTGCCTGTTTCATAATGCTTATTATTTTTTGGCGAAAATAGAGAAAAAATAAACTCCACAGGTTTGGCAGATAATTCCATTATTAAAAAGTTAGGTGAACACAAAAAAATGATTTAATGGTTGTAGAATCAAAAGTTATTAATCTCAAATCAATTGGTAATTTCTGTTTTCACTTTTATACTTGGTGGATTCTTCAGGTGTTCTTTTACTGCACAAAGATTTACTGCATTGATAACTGCCTGTTTATATTTTTCCGGGAAATCTTTGGGCAGATGTATCTTTAATTCAATTTGGTCAATCAACCGGGTTTTGTAATTGTAATTCATCGATTGGGTAATAGAAATTTCGTGGGTAGAAATATTTCGCTGATCACAAAAAGATTTAACATAAATACCGGCACAGGTACCTATAGAGGCAAGGAAAAGTGTAAATGGTGCCGGTGCAGACCCATTACCACCAGCTTGTTGGGTTTGATCTGTTGGGATAATCTGGCCGTTAAACTCAGCATTAATTTTTTTATTTCCTTCAAAACTAATCTGCATTTCCATAATTGTGGCTTTAAAAAACAAGCCGCAAAGATAGGCGGTGAAAACCTGCCGGCATTGGCATGTCAGGAAATGTTATTGGCTGTGTAAGCTAATGAAAGTAATAGTTGAGATTGAACGGTTCTACTCACCAAAGAGCAGCTTCCGATCCCTTTTCTCAGCTTTTTCGACCCAACTCCCGGGCAGGATTCTCCAATTGTAAGTTACCACAGGATCAATATTCTTTTCCTGTTTTATCCATTCCATCAGGTGAAAACGAAAATCGTTAGTGGTATTTTGCATAATACGATCAGCGAGAAGTTGCTGAGGGATTTTTGCGCCGGCAGTTAAATGCCCGCCACCGCCGTTTCCACGGTAAGAATTCACGGCCACCGAATAGGTTTTATTATAATCAAAAGGTGAACCATCTTCCATTGAAATAACTGTGATTCGTTCGCCAGCAGGTTTTCGCAAATCTACCGTATAAATCAAACCTTCGGCATTATCAAAATTGTAGTAAGCGTTTTGGAGTTGTACTTTATCATTTGAAGTATTCGCCGTACCGTGTTCGTCTTTTCGGAAACTAATCATATAATCTTCAGCCGATTCCATTTCGTCAAACCACAAACCATAAGAGTATTCTAAGTAATCATGAATTTCCTGCCCACTAAGCTTCATGGTATAAATCAGGTTTTCGTACCTGTATATTTTAAAAAGGTCGCGAACAAATATCTCCCCAGCCTCTATCTGTTTATTAAAAGATAAAGGAGCTGTAAATGAAATATCGGCACCGGTTAAATCCAGTTGTGCCCTATGAATCAAATCCGTATATGCAGCATCTCCAAAAAAGGCATCCTGCGAATTGATCGTTGTAGAAATATAACCGAGAGGTTGCGAAACATATTTATTTATATTATCAAAGTATGGATCGAATTTTTCGATAAATTGTTGGTCGGGTTCAAAGCGGCTCATCTCAACAATTTCGCCACTAATGTTTTTAGTATAATTATTGGTTGCTCTGTTTAGCTTTAGCCCGATGGTTGCCACAGCCACATCGCGTGCCCGGCTCGTTGGCCCTAATATAAGCACTTCGTTTCCGGTCAAATTGGTAATCTTTTCATTCCAGCCATGATGATCGTGGCCAACAAATACAATATCAAATCCCGGAACTTGCAAGGCAACAAGTTTCGAGGCGTTTTCATTTTTCGGGGTTTTCTGGTTTTGATTATTATACGAGTAATTATATCCTGAATGAAAAAGCCCTATAAGCACATCCGGTTTCTCTTTCTTTTCAATTTCATCTACCCAGTATTTTGCCGATTCTATCATATCTTCAAACTCTATTCCTTGCCATATACTTTTTGGTAGCCACTGAGGGATAGCCGGTGTAACAAGGCCAAGCACTGCTATTTTTACACCTTGCTTTTCGATAATTGCATAAGGCTCAAAATAGGGTTTATTTGTTTTAATATCTCTGGCATTAGCCGCCAACCATTTAAAATTAAATTCTTCCCTTATTTTATCATAAACCTGATGACCCGGCTCAATATCGTGATTACCCATGGTGGCTGCATCATATTCCATAAAATTCATAACTTCCGATAAAATGTGCAAACTATCTGTTTTGATAAAATTAGAATAATAAACCGATGGATCGCCTTGCAAAATATCGCCATTATCCAACAAAATAACCACCTGATCATCTTTGGCTTTTTCCTGCTCAACGTAAGTTTGAACCTGTGCCAGAGAGTGGTTTACGGGTTTATCCTCCACAAAATCGTAAGGGAATACGGCACCGTGTACATCGCTGGTTTCGATGATTTTAATTTTCAGTTCAGCGGGTCTTTCGTTATTGGTGCATGATGAAAAAACCAATGTCAACATCAGTAAAACAAACACACTATTTAGATTCCTCATAGCAAATTTTAATTTTTATTAATCATAACTTTAACAATATAACAGATATTTGATTTATCTCTTTTACTAAATAGTGTCCGTCCATAAAGTCCGTGTTTGGTTCAGAATGATCGAGTTCGAGGCTTGCGAAGTCTTTAAAACCAGAAGTTACTTTTGTAAATGACTGGGTTTAAAGACAAGCGTAACGAAGAAATCGGACATTATGGACAAACTCTAAATTAGCAAGCCCTTAATAAAAATGTGTATTAACCACCGGTTGCCATAACCCCCTATAGCTTTCATCTTTTTCTCCACGGCAAACACCTTCAAAAATACATGAGCTATGATCTTCGATTTCGATTATTTCAACAAAAGTGCAGGGCGATTTCTCACAAACCCCGTTATGACACAGTGTGGTTTCATGGCAACAACTTCGCCCCAACGACCAGAAGAAGTCGTTCATTTTGGTAATGTGATGACCGGATTGACTGGCAATAATTTTGAATGCCTCAATACAAAAACTGCGGATCGGCTCATCAGACTCAAGCACATTTCGTTGGTATATTTGTTGCCTTAATTTATTATCCTCAATCTCCACACAACCCAACCTCAACAATACGCGTTGCATGTGATAATCCATGATGGGAATAAAATTTTCGGGATCTTTAATTTTAATCAAATCCGATTCTTCGAGCAGCTTTATGAGGAAGGTTGATTTTTTTTGTTGTGGATCAACAAAAGCTTCAAATCGCAAAAGCAAATCGTACAATCCGCTATCATTATTTTTTAAATAGCTCCCCGAATCAACAAATATTTGTGAAACATTTCCATTAAAATCATTTACCAAAATCTTAGCTGCATCTTTCATCAAATGAGCACGCTCGTCTAAGCGATCGAGAGAGCAATCGACCGGATTATTGGTATGAGAAAAAGCTACTGATAGATTATAAGCAATTGTTTGAATGTTTGATTTATTAAGAAATTCGGTGTTTAACAGTTGCGAATTTTCTTTAGCCAGTTTCACAAATACATGCTCAATAAAATCCCAGCCATAAATATCGAGCCGAGGATGGTAAAGATTTTGGGTTTGATGACAAATAGCCACCGCAAAAAAGTTCATCCGAAACCTGGTTTCTACATCAGCATCTACCCGTAGATATTCGCGGTTGTAAAAATCGTGTTTCAGTTTTAACGATTTAATAACTTCTGCCACCTCATAGCACAATGGCTTATTAAGTTTCACAAGGTTACTTTTATTATTCATCATCTTATATATATTTTAAACAACACTTTATATAAAAAACCCTGATTAGTTTCAAAATTCTATCGAGGTTCAAAAGTACAAAAATCAATTAGATAATGACACGAAAGTCATCTGATGAATGCTGTCCGGGCAGTAGGTTGTAGCACAACTGTTAAACAAGTCATCCGATGAATTCCGCCCGGAAGTAGGCTGTGTTTTTGAACTTTTGCACAACTGTTTAAACCATTCATCGGATGACTGAAACCCA
>JAOZRY010000154.1:5184-6972 GCA_029939965.1 Bacteroidales bacterium
TGTGTTTTTGAACTTTAGCACAACTGTTAAACCATTCATCGGATGACTGAAACCGGAATCCCCGAAACAAGTCATTTCAAATTTTCGTTTAATATATCATGGCAAATATAACTCAACAAAAAATGCAAGTAAACTTTTGTAATGATTTTTAAACACCTTAACAGATGTTAAAATTTATACTTTCACCGCTCAAAATCGAAAAACCGAAAAACACATAAAATGAGAGTAGTACAAAAAATTGAAGATGCTGTAAACGCAACAACCATATCAAAAGGGAGCGTAATTTACACTGCCGGAAATGCGGCCACACCACAAGTTTTGCTCCGCCAGTTGGCCAACGACGAAACCATTACCGATATTGAAGTACTGAGTGTTTTATTGCTCGGAAATATTGGTCGGTTGTTCGATGCAAAAGTTACAAAGCGCATTACCCATCGTATAATCTTTAACGGGCCACATTCGCGAAAAGCCATGAACACAGGAAATGCATCTTACCAATTGATTCACCTTTCGGATATTGGCCGCCAGATGCGCAATTATGTGAAGCCGAATGTGGTTTTTCTTAGTGTAGCCGGCCCCGACAATGGTGGTAATTATAGCTACGGAACCACCGTGGAAGGTTGCAAGGGTGCCGTGGATGCCGTAAAAGAAAATGGTGGTAAAATAATAGTAGAGCGCAATGCCCGGATGCCTTTTGTACTTGGCACAACCATACACGAAAGCGAAATTGATTACCTGATCGACACTGATTATCATTTGCCAATAAGTCCGGTACACGATCCTGACGAACGAGCCAGGCGAATTGCAAAAATCATTACCGAACTTTATGTTGAAGACGGTTGTACCCTGCAATATGGTATTGGCGAAGTACCCGAAGCTGTTACTGATGCCATAATCGACAAAGGAATTAAAGACATTGGCATTCATACTGAGCTCTTTGCAGATGCCATGCGTAAATTGGTAGAAAAAGGAATTGTAACAAATAAATATTTGGATTTCAACTTTTCGACCGGCAGCATATTTCTGGCCCGCGATAAATATGGCTACGACTGGATGAACTTTAACAGCTCCATACAAAGCCGTCCGTCCGATTTTACCAACTATATTCCTACAATTGCCCGAATGCCAAAAATGCTGGCAATAAATAGTGCCATCGGTATCGACTTGCATAGTAATATCTGGGCCGATTCGCTTAATGCCACCGAAATTTATAGTGGCATCGGAGGGCAGGCTGACTTCCTGCGCGGTTCGTACCTTTCACGCGGCGGCGTTCCCATTATTGCCATGAAATCAACAACATCGAAAGGAGTATCGAAAGTGATGATGAAATGCCCTGAGGGTATTACCACCACTGCCATTGCAGCCGACCCTGTAATAATTGTTACCGAACAAGGTGCTTTCGACCCCAGAGGTAGCAACATTGCCGAACATGCCGTAGGAATTGCTTACCTTGCCGAAGAAAGTTGCCGCGACAAACTCCTTAAATATATTTACGACAGCAAAGAATATCACAATCCGCAACAGGCACTTAATGGCCGCCCCCCAAAAGGATTTATCACGTATGATATGGTGAAATAGTTGTATTTAATCGAATCTGAACCCTGACAAATTTACAAGTTTTGTCAGGGTTATAGAGGACATATTGCACAAAAAAACATTTTCATAAACTCAATGCAACGTATCGCCTACTTTGCCCAACTTATTTCGTGATAATGCCTAAGTAAATGTATGGCTAATCAATTCTATTTTCTTCGTCCTAAATCTTCATCTTCAGGGGAGCCTTGAATG
>JAOZRY010000155.1 GCA_029939965.1 Bacteroidales bacterium
TCATCGTTGTCGATGTTAAAAACCGATACTGTATTTTCGATAGTATTTTCGGCGGCGGTACGCTGAATACTCTCTACAATAATATGACGTGCTTTTTGATTGGCGGTAATTTTTGCTTCTTCCACAATGTCCTGAATAAGAACCATTGCTTCGCTCTTGGCCTCATCTTTCAGGGTTTCGATAAGTTGTCCTTTTGCTTCCTCAGCCGAAAGTCCTGAAAGTACTTCTAATTGTGCTACTTGTTTTTGTAAAAACTTATCAAGTTCAACCTGTTTAGAGTTTATTACTTCGAGCTGCGAACTCAGGTTTTTCTTAATTGAGTTAAGCTCTTTTTCCTTTTTATTGTGTTCTTCAATTTTTTGCGACAGGCTTGCATCCTTTTGCTTTATCCGGTTTTCATTTTTTTGAATCACGGAATTCCGTTCATTAGCAAGCTTTTCGTGGTCAGATTTAAGCTGAAGGAACTTTTCCTTAGCCTGTAAGATTTTTTCTTTTTTTAGCACCTCAGCCTTTTCTTTGGCTTCAACTAAAAATACTTCGCTCTTTTTTTCCAGCTTTTTACGCAGTACTGTTGACGAAAGGAATATCCCAAGGACAATTCCTATGATCCCAACAAGAGCGGCAATCAAGTATATTTCCATTATTTGTCTGTTTTTGGTAAGGGCATTTGAGAGAAAAGAAAAACCCACATTAGATTAATCTGAGTTATGTAAACCCCATTCTAAAGGTTTAGGGTTACCAGCGACATTCAAACTTCCACTGTCCCGGAAGCCCGTTTAAACGGACAATTCCGAAATCCCGTAAAACGGGATGAGGCCTGCTTTAGTTCCACATGAGATTTCCCTTAAGTGTAAAGTGTTGAGTTTACAAACATTAACTAATTTAATGCGGGTTAAATTTTTCAGCAAACAACCGGCTGTTTTCCAGTTGATGCTATATATTTTTCAAAGAACGATATTGAACTTAAGTTGACAGTTTTTCGGTCAGTACCCTGTCGATTTCTTCTAATTTTCCTGAAAGCTGATTTTGCTGAAATTTTACTTCTTGTTCAAGCTCAGTGTTTCTAATTGCATTTTGCATCACAACCATCGCAAGCAGATCCTGTTTATCTTTAAATTGAAAATTTTCAGCATATTTTTTGAGGCTATCATTTATGTTTTTTACAACCTCCCGAACTAATTCCTCTTTTTCTCTTTCTATGTTTATTCTGTATTCCCTATCAGCTACAATAACAGTAATAATAAAAGTCTTCATTAGGGTTATATTCTATTTTCTTTAATCATTCAACAGGCCGATACACCGGTCAACTTCCCGCAAAAGTCCATTAATCATTTTTTTTGCTTCTGTTGATCCTTTTTCTCTTTCCAGCACCTTCGCTATTTTAATAATCTGTTTACTATATTCTAATTGTTTTACTTTAAGTTTAAGTTGGTTCAATTCAGCAAGCAATTGCTTGTTTTGATTTTTTAATTCTTCATTTCGTAATGTACATTCTTCACATTGCTGTGCCAGTTTTCTTGCTTTAAATTCAATCTCGCTTACTACTGTTACCAAATCCTTCATAAAAGCAAAATCCCATCTACTTACACAACTTTACAAAATTAAATTTTTTTACCAACTAACAATTTAATATGTTGTTTTTTTTAGTTTTAAATTTTTTATATTTTAGATTTCAATTTATTAAGATATTGAATCACAGAAATTAATACATAGAGTTATTTATGTTCGCCTTGCTATTTCGAATCATTCTAAAATAATAAAGAGCACAAAGAAACGTGAAACAAAAAATGATTAGATTTGTGAAAAAACTAACGAAATGAATGAGGCATTCCTTCACTTTATATGGCAATACCGGCTCTATCGCCCTAACATAAAAACACTTGACCAACAGCTTGTAGAAGTAATAAATCCCGGGCAATTGAACAGTGATGCAGGTCCCGATTTTTCGAACGCACGCATCAGGATTGGAAAAACAATTTGGGCCGGTAATATCGAAATTCACTTAAAAGCTTCCGATTGGTATGTGCACAATCATCATCATGATGCATCTTACTCCAATATTATTTTACACGTAGTTCTTGAAAACAACAAGGCAGTTAATGATAGAAACGGAAAGCCCATTCCAGTACTTGAATTAAAAGGCCTTATTGATGAAGGTGTTTATAAAAAGTACTTTTATTTTATTAATAATAAAAAGCGAATTCCGTGTGAAAAGGACATCCACTCTATCAATCCCATCACGATGAGTGGATGGCTCGAAAGGCTTTTTATCGAACGTATGGAACACAAAACTGAAACACTTGGCACACTTTTTAAACACAACGCCAACAGCCTTACCCAAACCTTTTATCAGGTACTGGCCGGAAACTTTGGATTTAAAACCAACGAACAACCTTTTAAAATGTTAGCAAGGGTTTTGCCGATAAATACCCTTGGCAAACATAAAAACAGCTTGTTTCAGATCGAGGCCATGCTGTTTGGATGTTCGGGGTTGTTGGATAAGGATTATAAAGATGATTACCCAAATGAGCTTTTGCAGGAGTTTAAATTTTTGCAAAACAAATATTCGCTCACTAAAATTGAAACGCATTTATGGAAATTTCTCCGGCTCAGGCCAACAAATTTTCCTACTATCCGTATTTCTCAATTTGCAGCTTTGGTTTATAAATCAGAGAATCTGTTTTCGAAAATTCTTGAAACTGATAGTTCGGATCAATTGCGGAAGTTTTTCGATGTTAAAGCTTCATCGTATTGGGATAATCATTATACCTTCGACAAATCTGTAACCACCAGAGTTAAAACGTTGGGCGAAAGCGCAATCAATAATTTAATTCTGAATACTGTTGTACAGTTCCTTTTTTTTTATGCACAGATAAAAGGAAAACAAACATTACGCGATCGTGCTATTGATGTGATGTTGCAAATAAAACCCGAAAAAAATCATATTATCAACCAATGGAAACAAATTGGTGTTGAAGCAAAAAATGCATTTGAGTCCCAGGCATTAATCGAATTAAAAAACAATTACTGCAAACAGAAACAATGTTTGAAATGTAATATCGGCACAAAGTTGCTCAGGGATAATGCAGATTATCGATAAACGCTGAATTTAAGTTACAAATGCATTTGTCACAAGTTCTCTTTTTCCAAAATTGCGTACTATTGCATTGATATAAAATCTGTAAACAGGTGGTATGGAAGAAGGAAACAGAAAAATAATAATTGCGGCAATATTACTTGTAATCATCATATCTACCGGTGTTTTTGGCTACATGATCATCGAAGAATTTGATATGATTGATTCAATTTATATGACAATCATAACGCTCACCACCGTTGGTTTTGGCGAGGTTCATCCGTTGAGCCCGAAAGGGAAAATCTTTACAGCTGTACTGAGTTTTATCAGTTTGGGATTTTTTGCCTACTCCATTTCATTAATTACAACTTACTTTGTTGAAGGCCAGCTTACCAATTTGGTACGTGGATATAAAATTAAAAAGCATACTAAAATGAAAGATCATGTAATTGTAGTTGGAATTGGCCGTAATGGTCAACAGGTTATCGCGGAGCTAACAGCACATAATTATTCATTTGTTATAATCGACAACAAGCAAAACGTTTTGCAACACTACAGCGGAAAACCCATACGTTTTGTTGAAGGAGATGCCACCGAAGATGCCACTCTTGAAAAGGCCGGAATAATAAATGCCAGAGCCATCATTTCCACACTTCCTAATGATGCCGATAATCTGTTTGTTGCGCTTACAGCTAAGACTTTGAACCCGGACATCATAATAGTTACCAGATCGTCCAACGAGTCGAACGAAAAAAAGTTGAGGGCTGCGGGAGTAAAAAGCGTGGTGATGCCCGAAAAGTTGGGTGGTGCGCACATGGCCAAACTTATTGCACGTCCGGATGTGGTTGAATTCCTGGAACACCTTTCCATTAGGGGCGAAGACCCTACCAACCTCGAGGAAATTGAATGTAAAAACCTCCCTGATGAATTTATTAACCGAACGATTTATGAAATAGGTGTCAGGAAAAAGTCAGGAGCAAACATCGTAGGGTTTAAAACACCGGAGGGGAAATACATCATCAATCCAACACCCGATACTAAGGTGATTCCACACTCAAAACTTTTTGTGTTGGGCACAAGGGAGCAAATACAGAGTATGAAAAAAATTATTCGCGAAGATGTTGAATAGAATAATGTAGCCTCTAAAAAATTGTTAGCTTTTTAACACCTCTTCGGTAAAGGATTTTAAGTCCAATCCACCAAAATTTCCCGAACTCATCAAAAGAAGGTTTGTGTTTTGAAAACTCTGATTTTTCAGAAAAGCAGCTAATTCGTTGGCCTTAGTAAAAACATGTAAATCATCCTGACCAAAACCTTGTTTAACATCTTCGGGGCTAATGGTTGGAAGCTTTTTGAGATTGAGGGCATGTTCGCTATAAAACACAACTGGCACGTCTGCCGGTTTCAAACTATCGTTATAATGCGAAAGGAATTTCTTACTCAGGCTGCTGTATGTATGCAATTCCATCAAGGCAATTAATCTACGATCAGGAAACTGAGATTTTACAGCTTCAACAGTTGCTTTTAATTTTGATGGTGCATGTGCAAAATCTTTAAAAATGGTAGTAGTATCATTCTTCCCAATCAATTCGAGCCGCCTCGCTGCACCTTTAAAAAACTTAATTGCCTTTAAAAACTGATCTCTATTTATGCCCAACTGCTCACAGACCAGCCTTGCACCTTCCAGATTCATCAAATTGTGCCTGCCAAATATTTGTAATCGAATTCCGGAATCGTCATCCGTATTGAGTATTGTAACCCCATCTTTTACTTCAAATCCGGGTGTATTGTATGGTAATATTTTTAAAGACATTTTTCCTGAGTGCCTATAGTTTTCTACAACACCTGAAAGCTCTTCATCATCACGACAATAAATTAATGAACCGTCTTTTTGAATATCATTAATCAATAAATTGAACTGATTTTTATACCCTTCGTAAGTAGGAAAAACGTTGATATGATCCCAAGCTATACCACTAATAAGGGCGATATTTGGTTTATAGTGCAAAAACTTTGGTCTATGATCAAGTGCCGAAGTAAGATATTCATCTCCTTCAATTACGATAACAGGGGCATTTGATAACTTTACCATTACATCAAAACCATCAATCTTAGCACCTACAAGATAATCGAAATCTTTTTGATAATATTTCAAAACGTGCATAACCATTGAAGTTATTGTAGTTTTTCCATGACTCCCGGCAATTACTACCCGGATTTTATCTTTTGACTGCTCGTAAAGATATTCAGGAAAAGAATAAATCCTCAAGCCAAGTTCTATAGCCCTATCGAGTTCGGGATTACCGGGTTTGGCATGCATTCCCAAAATTACAGCATCGAGATCGGAGGTGATTTTTTCAGGAAACCATCCGGATTTTTTCGGTAATATGCCATAATTGGAAAGGTTTGTTTTGGCCGGATCGAATATTTCATCATCCGAACCACTAACATCATAACCTTTTAACTTGAGGGCAATGGCCATGTTGTGCATCACAGCTCCGCCAATAGCGATAAAATGAATTTTCATTTGTCTGGTATTTTTTATAAAAAAAGAGTGGCATTTTTTAAATACCACCCTCATTCAGTTTTTGCAATTGCTTATCCTTTGTAAAAAGGTAGTTTTACAATTACAGCTTTCAATAGTTTCTTTCGTACTTTTATATAAATTTCGTTTCCAAATTTAGCATTGGGTGTTGCAACATACCCCAAACCTATTGCTTTTTTGAGCGATGGCGACATTGTGCCCGATGTAACTTCACCAATCACATTTCCTTCTGCATCACAAATTTCGTAATGCTGCCGTGGAATACCTTTGTCGATCATTTCAAAACCACGAAGTCGTTTTGTGGGTTTGTTTTCTTTAATATTAAAATGATAATCGCGATTTATAAATCGATTCTCATCAGTAAATTTTGTAATCCAGCCCAAACCGGCTTCTATTGGAGAGGTAGTATCGTTGATGTCGTTTCCGTACAGGCAGAAACCCATCTCAAGCCTTAGAGTATCGCGGGCTGCCAGTCCAACGGCCTTGATGCCAAATTCTTCGCCGGCTTCAAAAACAGCATTCCAAATTTTTTCGGCATGAGCGTTATCGAAATAAATCTCGAAGCTATTTTTTTCGCCCGTGTATCCGGTCGCTGACATGTTTACATTGTGAATCCCGGCTAAGGTTACCATTTTGTAATGGTAAAATGGAATGGCAGAAAGATCGGTATCGGTAAGCTTTTGGAGCGTTTGCATTGCTTTTGGCCCCTGAATGGCTAATTGTGCTGTTTCATCAGAAGCATTTTGGAGTATGGCTTCTGCGGTATTTTGCTCATTTACCCATTTCCAGTCTTTATCAATATTGGAAGCATTAACCACCAACATAAAACTTTCCTGACTAAAACGATACACTATTAAATCATCCACAATACCACCCTGATTGTTAGGGAAACATGTGTATTGCGCCTGACCATCAACAATCTTTGATAAATCGTTTGAGGTAATTCTTTGCACAAGTTCAAATGCTTTAGGCCCTTTTACCCAAAATTCGCCCATGTGCGATACATCAAATACGCCAACCTTTGTACGTACTATTTCGTGTTCGGCGTTAATACCTTCAAATTGAACAGGCATATTATATCCTGCAAAAGAAACCATTTTAGCCCCTAATGCTTCATGCATTTTTGTGAAAGCTGTGTTTTTCATAATTATTCGCAATTAATATTTTGAGGCAAAAATAATTTATTGAAGGTTAACCAAAAATTATATTTCCTTTCATTTTCGTACTATCGTATTAATAATACCCCAAATTGTGTAGAAGAATTGGGGATTATTCATGCAATGGTTTATGGTGAGAAATATTTTGGGCGGCTACAGGCTTTCCGTTTGTAGTTGCCTTGTGCC
>JAOZRY010000810.1 GCA_029939965.1 Bacteroidales bacterium
TGATGGTTTTTAGACTAAACTCTTTAATGATTCAATGAACCTCTCCTTATCGCATCGTCTCCTTATCGCATTGCCTCCTTATCGCATTGTCGCATTTCATCATTCATAAACAAACTTATTAAGCAGAACAACAGAATAATTATTTACCATTAGGCTCTTAAAAAGCCACTAACGCTAACATGTTAACGATGTTTGTTTCCCGCTTTGCGGTTTCAATAATAAATCATAAATAATAAATCATAAATTGAATTAGAATGGTAGTAGAACAACTTGAAATTCAAAAATTCTTCATAGATTTGTTTTTTATTGAAAACATAAAAGCAGTATGAAATCAGGTATATTTTTATTTTTTTTATTTTTTTTATCATTTGAAACAATAAGCTCTCAAAATTCTGAATTGAATATTGGGCAAAAAACTGTTTGTCCTCAAACCTCCTTCTTAGCATCATTAATGGCCACCAACTTCGATTCAGTATCAGCAATAACAATGTTCATCGAATTTGATTCGACCAAATTGAAATTTGATTCGGTTACCAATAAAAATGAGCTTTTTGACAATATTAAAATAAATGAGTTTTCATTTTTGCATAACAAACAGATCGCCTTTTCGTGGTATAATATTAATGGAGTAGCGTTTGATTCGTTAAAGATGTTTGATTTATGTTTCACACATAAGTGTGGTGATGTAAATATTAATTTTACAAATGATTGTGAGATTTCCGATAATCATCTCAACATTATTCCTACCAATTTTGTTGGCGGCATAGTTATCCAATCCATATCTGTTTATAAAAATCCTACTGATACTTCTATATATTTCCCCGAAGAAAGCTCCTTTTATGTTCACACAATGGGTGCATCATCCTTTAAATGGCAAATGAGTTCGGATAATGGAATTACTTTTGCTAACCTCGACAGCACTTATACATTTGAAGGTGTAAATACTAACACGCTTTGGATAAAGCAAACCGATACAACGATGAATAATAATTTGTACAGATGCAAATTAGAAAATGAAATCTGTATTTACTATTCATCATCAGCCCGACTGGAAATTTTATTACCTCCTTACAGTATGTTTGAGGTATCGCTAAACCAGGGATGGAACAGCTTTTCAAGTTTTTTGAATCCGGGAAATTCATCCATCGATTCAGTATTCTCAGAAATTATTGATGATGTACTATTTCTCAGCGATGGCAATGAAATTTATTATCCACAAGCTAATATCAGCTCGCTACAATACTTTACTACCAAAAAAGGATACCAGATAAAAGTTGCGGAGAATTCAACATTTATAGTTGATGGTTATGAGATGACAAACAGAATTATTAGTTTACACGAAGGATGGAATCTTTTGCCTGTACCAACCTCTTGCAATATTAGTGTTTTGGAAATGGATACATGGTTTTTTGAGAACCTTGAAATTTTGAAAGATGCTGTGGGTGTTAAAGTTTTTTGGCCTGAAAAGGATATTTATTCGCTCCAAAATCTCGAACCAGGTAAATCGTATTTTGTAAAAATGAAATTAGACGTAGAAGTTGAATTTGAGGATTGTAGTGAAAAGAGATAAGGGAAATGGGACGCGGATTGGGCGGATTGGGCGGATTGGCGCGGATGGATGGAAGGGGAGAGAAGATGGGACGCGGATTGAAGAGATGGGACGCGGATTGAGCGGATTGAGCGGATTGGGCGGATTGGCGCGGATGGAAGAAGGGGGAGAAGAGAGAGGACGATGGGACGCGGATGCGACAGGGGAGAGAGGATATAGTGAAAATTATTTTAATTGTTTTCTATCAAAAGAAAAAATTATACCATAAGTTTTATTCTATTTATTTATTTATTTATTTAGCGTTTCGCAGAATAACACCACTCCCTTTACGGATTTTTAGATGC
>JAOZRY010000156.1 GCA_029939965.1 Bacteroidales bacterium
CTTAATTTGGAAAACTAACCAACATGTTGTTTAAATATTTTGTTGTCAATTTCCCACTTTGCGATTTCAATAATAAATCATCAATCATCAATAACAAATCATCAATCATCAATCATCAATCATAAATAATAAATTGAATTAGCTTCCTAAGCCATGATTGTTGTTGCATCCTACTTTTTTGAATTTTGAAAATCTTTAATCAAACCCATCATCAACCACTTTGCAATTGCCTGTCGTTGGTCAGGATTTAAAAGTCTTTTCTGGTCATAGGTATTTTGAATATTGCCAAGCTCGATATATGTTGAAACAGGGTTTGCATGCCTGAGCATGTATAGCCTTCTGCCACTTATACTCCCTTTGTATTCCCGGTTTGGTTGGTGTTCTTTGTATTTTTTTTTGAATGTACTCAAAAGTGTTGTATTCAGCGCCTTGCCTCTTGCACTGTTAGGGTGGTGATAAAAGAAAATATCTACCTTTTGCTTTTCATATCTCGAATCAACGTGCAATTCGATGGTTCGCTGATATTGCCCGCTGTATTTTTTATCAAGTTTGTTTATAGCATCAGCTCTTTGCCGTAATCGATTTGTTTGATTTAAAGGTATTTTTAAATCGCCCTGGCAATATTCATCTTTATCACATTTTAAATATTTATCATCCCGGATGCCATCGTTAGGATCGCGGGTAATTATATAAACTGTTGCATTATGTTCCAAAAGATTATGTGCCAACCTAAGTCCAATATCATACGCATATTCGTCTTCGCATAGCATGTGCTTGTTTTTTTTACCAACTGCACCCGGGTCAGGGCCTCCATGCCCCGGCACGATGTAGAATATTGCGCCTTGTAAAATATTATCTTGAAAAATTACATTTTGATATTTTTTACCAAATATTGGAAATACTCCCGTTTCTGTATTGGAGTTAGAAAGGCTTTCGGTTTGAACCGGTAAAAAATAGGTCTCACCTTTTTTTAGCTGATTATTCTTCCCAAGTTTCGATTTATTCAAATCAACAAAATCGTTGAAGTACACTTTTGGATCAAGATTATATCTGCGGAGTAATGAAAAAACACCATCTCCAGGTTTGGGTGTAACCTTTTTGTATTCTTGCGCAGTAGTAGTTTCAAAGGCAAATATTAACAGCAACACGAAAAACCATACGCAAACTTTTGAAAAAATATTTTTTTGCATTTTGATAAAATTAAGAACTACAAAAGTAATATACATAGATGATGTTAAAATATTTTTTGTAAAAAATATTCATCAACAGGTAATTGTGGATAAACAAAAGATGTGGAGCACCGCTAATATTTGTAGCAAGGAAGTGCCATCATGGAAAAGGGAGGGGCAGAGTACCGAAATATTAATCCCGGTTATTTAAAACAACCTGTTTAGTTGCAAAAATTTAATAATATGTTTTGTCAATTAAAAAAATAATCCGTTCTTTGCACTCCCTTTTTGAAAAGTAACTGAAAAAGAGATAAGAAAATGGCACGTAAATGTGATATAACAGGCAAAAAAATGATGGTTGGGAACAAAGTTTCTCACTCAAATCATAGAACCAGAAGAAGATTTTATCCAAACCTCCAGAAAAAGAAGTTCTTTATTCCGGAAGAAAATCGTTGGGTAACCCTCAATGTTACTACATCGATTTTAAGAACGATTAATAAAAATGGTATTTTATCCGTTTTAAAAAAATACAGGGAAAAAGGCACTTGTACAGTGTAATCGGTATTGAAAGAAAAAAATGTGCTGTTACAGATATAACTGTAGCAGCATTTTTTTTGCCCCGAGAATCCATTTAGCAAGTTCAGGACAGATTATCGAAAATAAATACCTTATGGTTCCGTTTTTATGCCTGTAATTTAAAAATGGATTTGTATTCTGATAATAATGATAGCCCGGAAAATTTTACTTTTTATCCTCATTTCTTTCTGCTTGTGTTTTGAAGTTGTAGCGCAGGAATTCGTGTATGATAATGATGTGATCCAGTTTTCAGGAGTTATTGTAAGTTCTGATAGTCTCAACCCGGTATCTTTTACCAACATAATGATTAAAAATACACGACAAGGAACCATTAGCGATTATTATGGTTATTTTTCGTTTGTTGCCCTCAAAAGTGATACAGTCCTGTTTTCGGCTATTGGTTATAAAGAAAGCTATTTTGTAATTCCTGATACCATCACAAAAAACCGGTATTCGCTGATCCATGTTATGAATTCGGATACTATTATGTTAGCACCAACAATTATCTATCCCTGGCCAACAGAAGAAGAATTTAAACAAGCTTTTATAAACCTTGATATTCCTGATGATGATATTGAAATAGCTCGTAAAAATTTGGATAAAACTGAAATGAGGGAGCGTGCGATGTACTATAAAATGGATGGAAGTATGAACTATCAAAACTACATAAATGGAGTAACGAGTAAACTTTATTATGCTGGTCAAACTCAACCAATTTCCATTTTAAATCCTTTTGCCTGGGCTCAGTTTATCAAGGCCTGGAAGGAGGGTAAATTCAAAAAAAAGGAACAGAAAATGTATTAGTTTTGGCGGCAGAAAAAAAATGCTTCAATAATTTAATGATTCAATGCAATAATGCAAACAATATCCAAAATGAAAAATAAAATAATATTTTACATAAACTATTTAATATCATAGATTTAATCGTTGAGGAATATTTAGCATTTAAGTCACGTATGTACGGGATCGCATTTCATCATAATAAACAAGATTATTATCAGAACAACAGAATCATTATTTACTACTAAAATGATAGTAGAACCAAATGTGTAATAAAACCGGAAATCAACCTTTTTGCATGAACAATAAATATTGCTTTTTGATTGCGCTAGTACTATTATTTTCTCAGGTTGTAGATGCCCAGGAAAAAGAATGGGCAACCATAAAGGGTAAAATTAAAGATGATCGAAATAAATCATTAGAGTTGGTTAACATTTCGATGATGGGAATTGCGGGAGGAACTATTTCAGATAAATATGGAACTTTTGAGTTGAAAGTTCCTGCTGGTAAAAAAATTAAAGTTGTATTCTCATTTGTGGGATACGAAAGCCAGGAATACGATATTCTGCTTACTCCTGGCGAAATAAAAATTATTGAACCGGTAATGCCGGAATCTGCGGAAATGTTGCCTGATATTATTATTCAGGATGAAAGATTACGTAACACCAACCTTCAGCGCATCGACCCTAAAGAGGTGGATGTGATACCCAGTATTACCGGGTCTATCGAGTCGTTAATCAAAACACTTCCCGGTGTTGCTTCTAACAATGAACTTAGCTCACAATACTCTGTGAGGGGTGGGAATTTTGACGAAAATCTGGTATATGTGGATGATATTGAAATATACCGACCTTTTCTAATTCGTTCGGGGCAACAAGAGGGAATGAGTTTTTTAAATTCGGATCTCACCTCTTCAATACTTTTTTCTGCCGGTGGATTTGATTCCAAATATGGGGATAAAATGTCCTCGGTTCTCGATATTAAATATAAACGACCACTTGAATTTGCCGGATCGGTATCAGCTAGTTTGCTGGGGGCAACGGCTCATTTGGAAGGGATTACTAAGGATCAGCGTTTTTCATACCTGTTTGGTGTGCGTTACAAAACCAACCAGTATGTGCTCAATGCAATGGAAACAAAAGGAGATTATCAGCCTGAGTTTTTTGATATCCAAACTTTGTTTAGGTATAAATTGAACGAAAAGTTAGAGTTGTCTTTTCTTGGAAACTTTGCCAATAATAAGTTTCAGCTTGTTCCCGAAACTCGCGAAACTAATTTTGGAACCATTAATGAGGCCAAGCGATTAACCATTTATTTTGATGGCAAGGAAGTAGATAAATACATAACCTATCTTGGGGCTTTAAAGCTTTCGTACAAACCAACAAAAGAACTTCAGCTCAGCTTTATTACTTCCGGGTTCAACAGCAACGAAAGTGAGACCTTTGATATACAAGGGCAATACTGGATTGGTCGCGTTGAAACTGGTTTGGGGCAAAGTGATTTTGGTGAGGTTACTTCTACTGATGGAGTAGGAACTTTTTTGAATCATGCGCGAAACTACCTTAATGCAACCGTTCTTACTGCCGAGCATCGTGGTTCGTGGGAATCGGGGATTAACTTTACAACATGGGGCATAAAATATCAGAATGAGATAATTGCTGACCAGCTACATGAATGGGAATTGATTGATTCGGCAGGGTTTACATTACCACGCCCCGCTGACGAAATTGCAAATCCCAATCCTGCGGTTACACCTTTAAATATGCCCTTTTTTGCCAAATCGCACGCAAATCTAAATACCAACCGATACAGTAGTTTTATTCAAAATACATGGAATCTGGGGAATGAAAAAAGGGAGTTTGTTATTACGGGTGGAGTAAGAGCACAATATTGGGATTTTAACAATGAGTTTTTATTAAGCCCACGGGCATCTTTATCGTATCACCCAACCTGGAAAAATGACTTGCTATTCCGATTTTCGGCAGGGTATTATTACCAACCTCCGTTTTACAAGGAATTGAGGGATTTTTATGGTAATATTGTTGAGGATCAAAAAGCTCAGAAATCCATCCATCTTGTGAGTGGAATGGATTGGAATCTTACTATTTGGGGGCGGCCATTTAAGTTTATAACCGAAGTGTATTACAAATTTCTTGATGATCTTATTCCTTATGAAGTAGATAATGTCAGGATTAGATATTATGCCAATCAAAGGTCTAAAGGCTATGCCACGGGTATCGATATGAAAATTAATGGTGAATTTGTGCCAGGCATTGAATCGTGGGCCAGTATGTCGATCATGAAAACGGAGGAAGATATTTATGGTGATTATTACTATAATTATTATAACGCTGATGGAGAATTAACGGGTACAGGCCCAGAACCCAATCCGGAAGCTGTAAATAACCAAAAAGTAGAGCCTGGTTATATTCCCCGCCCCACGGATCAACGTTTCAGATTTAGTCTTTTTTTCCAGGATTACCTGCCCATGAATTCTACATACAAAATGCACCTCGCACTCTATTTTGGCAGTAGCCTGCCTTTTGGTCCACCAAAATC
Organism: Bacteroidales bacterium; assembly: GCA_029939965.1. Lineage (GTDB taxonomy): Bacteria > Bacteroidota > Bacteroidia > Bacteroidales > 4484-276 > SABY01. The sequence continues at coordinate 5,085 of JAOZRY010000156.1, forward strand.
GGCACCGTATCAGCATACATTTCGAATGCCCAGCTATCGTAGGGTGGATATAGGTTTTTCGAAGCAACTCATTGGGCAACACACCAGATTTAATGCAAGTAATCCACTTGGGAAGATCAATTCGATGTGGTTGAGTCTTGAAGTCTTTAATTTGCTGCAAGTAAATAATACTATTTCCTACATTTGGGTTACAGATGTTTCGGGTCGTCAATATGCAGTGCCTAATTATCTAACCCCCCGCCAGTTAAATCTCAAACTTGTGGTTAAGTTTTAAAATTTTATTCCGATGCACTGTACTTGCCATTTTTAGGGCTTGCTGAAAAACCCAACATGTTTTTATATTTCTGTGCATTGAAAAATGCTGTAAATGCTTTAAAAGTTTTGTGTTAAAAAAGTAAAAAGCAAATCATATTGAATTGATAATAAGCAATATGTTGGTTTTTTAGTAGTCCCTGTTTATGGATTGTAAATCAATCTCAGAACTCAGTAAATTTGCATTTTTGAAGAAATTGAATCGCAAATCAACTTTTCAAAATCAGTTCGATTTTTCTGCGTGATCCATCTGGAATTTCAGGTTTCATTTCATTAATTTCATCCAAAACCTGAGATATTATTCTTTTTGTTTTTGGTTGATATTCCATCTGTGGGTATAGTTTAACCTTAACTCCATTTGTTGTTGAACATATAGTTCCGGCTGATCTGGTTAAATGTCTAAAGAGCACGTGGTCGTCTCTGTAATTATTATATTTTTCTTTAAATGGTTGAAATGCAATGTAAAACATGTTTCTTACCAACATTTTAATAGCATCCATAAAATCTTTGGTATTCGCTTTTGTTGCAGCATCTTTTAATGAAAGCCGCTGTGAGTGTAACGTTTTTTGTGATTTACCAGTTATTGCTTCCAATGAAGTGTAATTCAGTTCTTTGCTTTGCTCAATATTTTGACAGCCCAGCATAACTGCCAATAACCATTGCCGAATATAATGGAGGCCTTTTTTCTCTAACTTATTCAGAAAAGGGGCAAATATCAATATGCCAAGATAAAAACAAAATGAGCCCTGTCCATTTGAATTAAAAGACACATTGCGATTATTAACTGAATCAGGCTTATTAACAGTGGGTTCTGTATCCAGATCACAGATAGTAGTTGATGCTCGGCATCCACAATCAGATTGTTGTATTGGTATATTATCTGAGGCCGAAACTGGAGGATTTATCTCATATAAGTTTTTGAATATGCTTTTTTTTGCTTCTGCTGACAAGTTTTGTTTTTCATGGTAAGTTTTTTTTAGTTTACCCAGTAAAGGCCTGATACATTCGCCGCTCAATGTTACATTGCATACATCTTTTACGTCCTGTCGTATTTCTTTACTGTAACTATATTTGTTTCTGGGATATACATGCCCAAAGTCATGGATGATAAATGAAACAATGTTGGGTTTAAGTTTTTTACTTCCGCCCCCCTGACCAGATAAAGCCCAGTAAAGCTTTTCTTCATCTCCACTTTTAAAGCATCGCCCCAATGTTTATAGGTTGGGTAAGAAAAACCAAATTGTTCAATTAGTGTTTTTACTTTTACACCAGAGTTATACAACCTTGCTAAGAGTAATTTTAATTCAGGGTTACTCTTATCATTTTCTACTACCTCGAACAATCCAACACCAAAAAAAACATGAATCTTGTTGTTTTCTGTGTCTTTGTATATTGTGAATGCATTCTTATTATCAGCTCCTAAAATCAGCTGCAATCCTTCTGGCATGATATGATAATTTACTGAATATTGAATGCGAAATTAAAAATTCTATTTTGCGAATCTTTTGTCAATATCAGCAAATGTACTGAGTTCTGAAACTATTCTATGAATTTCC
>JAOZRY010000811.1 GCA_029939965.1 Bacteroidales bacterium
TCTATCTCTTTCTTTTTTGCCATAAAGCCACAATGACTCAAAAATTTCTAAGAGAAATAACACAAAATCATTGTCCGTAATCGCACATATTTCCGAACAAATATGAACATGTTTTTCATAAAAATATATTCGTATCTTCTATTATTCAGTTGTTTATAACTTTGGCACATAAATAGTATAAAGAGAATGCAAAATACGTTCTGTAACATTTTTAATTATAAAATCGTCAAATTAATAAACTTAAATTTTTATTTTATGAAAACACGGGTATTAACTTTTGCACTCCTTTTAACTGGGTTTTCATTAAATGCACAAAAGGTTGAATGGATTACATTCAACACTGCTAACTCTCAACTTCCCGGGAACAGCATTACTTCAGTTGTTATTGACTTGAAGTCTGATCCTTGGGTCGGAACTACTAATGGTTTGGCTCATTTCGATGGCGTCAAATGGAATTCTTATAATACTTCAAACAGCTCTCTTACCGACAATCATATTAAAGATGTTATTGTTGACAATAGCGGAACTGTTTGGGCTACTACAAACACAGGTGGATTATTTTCACTTAACAAAGGAGAACCAACCGACAAAGGTTCTCATGTTTATACAACATCAAATTCAGGATTACCAATTAATAGTCTTAATTGCGTGAATGTTGACCATTTAAACAATATTTGGATTGGAACCTGGGGCGGTGGTCTAACAAAATATGATGGTATAAATTGGACTACTTATAATACATCCAATTCAGGACTACCACAAAACGGAATTACCGACATTGCAATTGATGCGAACAATAGGTTATGGCTCGGAACATTCAGCAACGGTCTTGTTTTGTTCAATGGAACATCCTGGCAGGTTTTTAACACAAGTAATTCGGGTATTGCAAGTAATAATGTAGAATCGGTTACTATCGACAACAATGGTGTGAAATGGATTGGAACCGATGTTGGAATGGTTAAATTTGACGGCTACAATTGGAGTCTTTTCAATATGGCAAACACAGGATTTAATTTTTCTCTTGTTCACGACATACATGTTGATTGCAAACAGCGAAAATGGCTTGCAACAACTATTGGTTTAGGAATGAATAGGGATTCAACCTGGCTTTTTAAAAAACCTTCTAATTCAGGATTGCCAAACATTTATGTTTCATCGGTTAACTGCGATAGTGATGGAAATCTATGGATAGGAACAAATGGTGGTTTAGCTGTTTATAATGAAAAAGGACTAACAATAAACACAGGCTTTAAACAGTTAAATCATAAACCAAAACCAAGAGGGCTAAGTGCTTATCCGAATCCTGTTTCTGAAAGTGTTACTGTTAGTTTTAAAATCTCTAAAGACTCCAATATCAAACTAAACCTTTATGATATAAAAGGGCAGTTGGTTAACACAATATTAGAAAAAAACTGTAATGCCGGTGAACAAAATCTTAAGCTTAATGCTTCGGATTTAGCAAAAGGTGTTTATCATCTTGAATTAATGGTTGATAACGAAAGAGAAGTAATTAAAATTCTAAAACAATAAACCAGTGAATGAAAGGAGGCAGGTAGTTTTTTAGGCACCTAGGCTACAACTTTTACCAACATGTTGTTAGTTTGAATGTTGTTTTAGTTTGTGGGTTTCGAGTTGCACAGTGAATTGATTTAAGAACAAAGCCTGTCCCGTATCTTTTGTCGGGAGATTAACGATTTTTGATTTAAGAAGTAAAAAAAAGAATTACGACCTAATTTCAATTCGTATAAAGTATTGAAATGACAGGTAAAATAAAGATTAATGAAATCTTAAATCAAAAAAATAAATCAAAAATCGTTAATCGTTAATCCTTGTTCTTAAATCATAAGAATAGAATATCCAACACTTAGCAATTTAACAATTTCC
>JAOZRY010000157.1 GCA_029939965.1 Bacteroidales bacterium
GTGCAGAGCACCGGAATATTTATTATTGGGTTTAATATTTCGGTGCGCTGCACCTCGTGTTTTCGTGGAGGTGCATTTTCTATAAATATTACCGGTGCGCTGCACCTGTTCATTTTCAGGAAAGACATCAATTTGGCCTACTTTACAAGGGTAGCCCAAACTATCATATAATTTCTTACTAAACTCACAAGGCATCAAACCAATTTTTAAAAAATGGCAGTGCGAAAGGATACCTCCTATAAAAGCCTACAACACATCGTATCAACACAAAGTGGCTAAGTGAGAACAATATTTTTATGAGCTATTCATTCAATAAAAACTATCCGCTTTCAAAAATATTTGTAATAATTATTGGCTATTATGAAATAAGTTTTTACTTTTGCGCCCCTGAAAAAACTATTAAGTAAATAGAAAATGGCAAAGAAATCAAAAGACGCAAGGGTACAGGTTATTCTGGAATGTACTGAACACAAAAAGACTGGTGAGCCTGGCACTTCGAGGTACATCACTACCAAAAACAAGAAGAATACACCAGACAGAATGGAATTGAAAAAATTCAATCCCATCTTAAAGAAAATGACAGTTCACAAAGAAATCAAATAAAAATATTTAGATATGGCTAAGAAAGTTGTTGCTTCACTGCAATCGAGCAGTAAAGACTTTGCAAAGGTTATTCAGATTGTAAAATCGAAAAAAACCGGTGCTTATGCGTTCAAAGAAAATATCGTTCCTAACGAGAAGGTTCAGGAATTTATCAATAAAAAATAACGAATAATTCCTTACGGGAATATGTATGGAAGCCTTTTCTGCTTATGGGGAAGGCTTTTTTTGTATTGGTATCAAATTAACTTTTTTCCACTATGGGATTCTTTAATGTTTTTTCGAAAAAAAAGAAAGAGAAACTTGGTGAGGGTCTTGAAAAGACCAAAGCGAGTGTTTTTTCTAAATTAACCAAGGCGGTTGCAGGCAAGTCAAAGGTAGATGAAGAAGTATTAGACAACCTGGAGGAAATTCTTGTTACATCGGATGTTGGAGTAAGCACAACACTCAAAATCATCCAACGTATCGAAGAACGTGTAGCAAAAGATAAATACTTAGGCACTTCTGAACTTAATAGAATTTTAAAGGAAGAAATTGCAGCACTTTTGAATGAAAATGATAATGGTGAGTTGCTTAGTTTCGATTTCGAGAAACGCGAGTTACCTTATGTAATAATGGTTGTAGGTGTAAATGGTGTAGGAAAAACAACCACCATCGGCAAGTTGGCGCATCACTTTAAGAATGCCGGAAAATCGGTTGTACTTGGTGCTTCGGATACTTTTAGAGCTGCTGCTGTTGATCAGCTCACTATTTGGGCAGAAAGAGTTGGTGTTCCTATTGTTACACAAGGCATGGGAGCTGACCCTGCCTCAGTTGCTTTCGATACACTAAAATCTGCTGTTGCAAACCACAACGAGGTGGTAATTATCGACACTGCCGGAAGGCTTCACAATAAAATAAACCTGATGAATGAGCTCACCAAAATTAAAAAGGTGATGCAAAAAGTAATTCCCGACGCACCTCACGAAATTTTACTTATCCTGGATGCTTCCACCGGGCAAAATGCAATTGAACAGGCCAAACAGTTTACTGCTGCCACCGAAGTAAATGCGCTTGCACTAACAAAATTAGACGGTACCGCAAAAGGTGGTGTAGCAATTGGAATATCTGACCAATTCAGAATCCCTGTGAAATATATTGGCATTGGCGAACAAATGGAAGACTTGCAGATATTTAATAAATTTGAGTTTGTTGACACTCTCTTCGATCATTAAATCTACAATTTGAAGACGAATAAAAACATCAATATCATTACCCTGGGGTGCTCTAAAAACCTGGTAGATTCTGAAGTATTGATGCACCAACTCCAATCAGGAGGTTACACTGTTAATCATAACCCCGGAACAATTACCGAAGGAACTGTAATTATTAATACCTGTGGCTTTATTAATGATGCTAAAGAAGAATCCATTGATACTATACTTGATTTTGCCGAAGCCCGAAAAAGTGGTAAAATTGAGAGGTTGTATGTAATGGGGTGCTTATCGCAACGCTACCAACCTCAGCTTAAAAAAGAATTTCACGAAGTAGATGCTTTTTATGGAGTTTCTGATATTTCACAAATTTTAAAAAGTTTTAGCACCGATTATCGTCAGGATCTTCTTGGCGAAAGATCAATAACCACACCTGGCCACTATGCCTATCTGAAGATTTCGGAAGGCTGCGACAGGAAATGTTCCTTTTGTGCCATTCCGCTTATTCGCGGAAAACATATTTCAAAGCCCATCGAAGAATTAATAGATGAAGCCACATTCCTTGCTTCGAAAGGTGTAAAAGAATTAATTCTGATAGCTCAGGATTTAACCTATTATGGTTTGGATATTTACAAAAAGAGGGCATTGGCTGATCTTTTAAAGGAGCTGGAAAAAATAAACGGGATCGAATGGATACGTTTGCATTACGCCTACCCTACTAATTTCCCAACCGAAGTATTAGCAGTAATTAAGTCGTCATCAAAAATTTGTAATTATATCGACATCCCCCTACAACACATAAGCGATCCGATTTTAAGCTCTATGAAACGTGGTCATAATGCTGATAAAATAAGGGGATTAATTAAAAAATTAAGGGAAGCAGTTCCTGATATTTCCATCAGAACAACCATGATTGTTGGTTACCCCGGTGAAACTGAAGATGATTATAATGCCTTGAAATTATTTATACAGGAAAGTAAATTCGAACGGTTGGGGGTGTTCACTTATTCGCACGAAGAAGACACATCAGCATATAAGCTACAGGACGAAATATATGAAGATGTGAAGCAGGAGAGAGCTTCGGAGTTGATGCAAATTCAGGAGGATATTTCCTTTGAAATAAACCAAGGCAGAGTTGGAAAGGTTTACCGTGTAATCATCGATCGTAAGGAAGGCGAATACTGGATTGGCCGTAGTGAGTTCGACTCGCCAGAGGTTGATAACGAGATTCTCATCCTATCGCACCATAATGTAAAACCCGGTGAATTTGTTGATATTAAAATCACTGATGCCGAGGCTTTCGACCTTTATGGAGAACCCGTTTGATTCCTGTTTTTTTCGGGTTAGTTTACTTCGTTAAAACCCATTACTTTCGCCCACCAAACCAATAACAAACTTTATGAATACTTTAGGAAATCTGATCTGGTTAATTTTTGGAGGTATAGTTGTTGCCATCGGATATATAATTGGAAGCATTTTATTGATGATTACTATTATTGGAATCCCTTTTGGAATTCAAACTCTTAAATTGGGCATTTTTGCGCTCTGGCCTTTTGGAAGTACAACGGTTCAGCGACCATCAACAACAGGATGCCTTTCTACAATCATGAATATTATTTGGATATTATTTGGTGGTATCTGGATTGCCTTAACTCATTTCGCCTTTGGGATATTATTTGCCATTACGATTATCGGAATTCCATTCGCGCGTCAGCACTTTAAATTAGCAGGCCTTGCACTAACACCATTTGGTAGAGATATAGTTCCGGTAAGATAAAATCAGTAATTTTCTTTCGGCACAATTAGCCCTCACTACCAATTTCCAACCTTTTCCTTCCTTCATCAAACTCCTTCATAATCTCCTTTAATATATCAGATGCTGGTTTTATTTCATTAATCAATGCTGAAACCTGTCCGATCTCCATTTCACCATCATCTTCATTACCTTCAAACATTCCCTGTTTTGCACGACCATGTCCAAGCAAAGTTATTAGTTCATCACGAGTTGCTCCATTTACTTCCAGCTCCCTTACTTGCTTGCAAAACTTATTTTTAATTAACCGAACAGGCACTACACTTTTCAGGGCAAGAACCGTATCACCATCAAGAGCCTCTACAATTTTTTGTTTAAAAATTTCGTGAGCCGAAGATTCTATTGAAGCAACAAAACGGCTACCCACCTGTACACCGTCGGCACCCAAAACCATTGCTGCAAGCATCTGGCTGCCTGTTCCAATTCCACCAGCGGCAATTAATGGTAACTCAACAGTTTTCCGAATCAATGGGATAAGATTCATTGTGGTGGTTTCTTCGATACCATTGTGGCCACCGGCTTCAAAACCCTCGGCAACGATGGCATCAACTCCTGCATCCTGCGCCTTTAAAGCAAACTTTGTATTGGCAATTACATGAACAACCGTAATTCCATTTTCCTTAAAAAGAGCTGTATATTTTTTTGGATTTCCGGCTGAGGTAAAAACTATCTTCACATTTTCTTTCAATACAATCTCAATAATCTCATCCATTTGCGGATAGAGCAGCGGCAAATTTACACCCCAAGGATTATTCGTTGCAGATTTCATTTTGTTTATATGCTGCTCAAAAACATCGGGATGCATGGAACCTGCACCAATTAAACCTAACCCTCCGGCGTTAGAAACCGCCGAAGCGAGTTTCCACCCGGAACACCAGATCATACCTGCCTGAACAATGGGATACTTAATTTTAAAAAGTTCTGTGATTTTTGTTTGCATTTTATTCCAAATTTGAGGTTAAACAAAATAGATGAAGGTTTTGATAGAATGTGGCAATATTCATAGGATTTCCCGGATATTAATCAATCAACTCCATTTCATCAACCAAATGGCCGGCACCTGCAAATTTATCGACCATAAAAAGAAAATACCGAATGTCGAGCATAATATTACGACACTGATCAGGATCGAACATAAGGTCGCTCATTGTACCTTCCCAGCAGCGATCGAAGTTAAGCCCTATTAATTGCCCATCGGCATTGAGTGCCGGACTACCTGAATTCCCCCCGGTGGTATGATTTGTAGCTATAAAACAAACAGGCATTTCATCGCCCATGCCATATTTACCATAATCCTTTTGGTTGTACAGTTGTTTTAGTTTATCCTCCACCACATAGTCGTAAATGTTGGGATCTTCTTTTTCCATAATTCCTTTGAGCGTGGTTTGATATTCGTAAAAAACACCATCGCGTGGATGATATGGTTTTACTTTGCCATAAGCCACACGCAAGGTTGAGTTTGCATCGGGATAGAAATTATTCTCAGGTTGATATTCCATTTGTGCTTGCATGTAAATGCGCATTAAGCTGTCGATTTCAACACTGAGTTTAGAAATTACAGGTTTGGTGTTTTGCCCATAAAAGTCGATGAAACTTTTGGCCATCGTAAATGCCGGATCTTTTAGCACCTTTTTGTATTTGCTCTTCTTATAATTATCGAAGAAATCGAAGAAAGTTTTTTCGTTGGCAAACATCGACTTCTTAAAAACATAATCGGCAAATTCATCGATATTGCCTTTGTATTTTTTATCAATTAATGCGAATATTGCCGGTAATTGATCGGGAGGAAACTCTTCCCGGTAAATATTTAGTAATACTACAAAGGCTTTCCTGTCGATGGGGAGATAATAATTTTTGTAAAAACCTTCCCCTTTCTTAAGAACCACCTTTAGTTCTTTTTGTATTTCTTCGTTGGTAGTTTCTTTTATTTCTGAAATGCTAACCAGCTTTGCAGCAATTCGTGCAGCTCTAACTATCTCCACACCCAATCCGGCTTCAACAAGGTAAATCATTTCGAGCTGGGCATTTGTCATTTCATCATACGATTTATCGAATGCTTCAAGTAGCCCGCCATATTTTTTTTTCCTTTCGGCGGAAGCCTGAACCCAATCATTAAAACCCTTTTCAAAGCCTAACTTTGTGTCAATTCCATCAAGTTTTTGAATGCCACGATTTTCGCCAATCCACTTTTTCCAGCCATTGGAAAGGCGGGCATGCTTGAGCGAATACTGAATTCTAATCTGAGGGTCTTGCGTCATAAAAGATTCATAAATATCTAATTTCTTTCGGCGAAGTTTTATCCTGTTGGGATTTTGAACCTGGGTTATCATCTCGATGGCATCAGAGGGGAGATACTCCTGTGTTCTTCCGGGAAAACCAAAGATAAAGGTGAAATCATCTTCCTGCACACCTTTTATCGAAATCGGGATAGAGTACAGAGGTTTGTATGGCACATTATCTTCGGCGTATTCGGCCGGTTCATTATCCTTATTTACATAAATCCTAAACAGTGAAAAATCGCCGGTATGACGTGGCCACATCCAGTTGTCGGTATCTCCTCCAAATTTCCCTACATTGGAGGGAGGGGCACCAACCAAACGTACATCCTTAAAAATTTCATACACCAAAACATAGTACTCATTTCCGTAATAAAACGGACGAACAGATGCTTTATACAACGAATCTTTTTCGATTTCTGCTGTAATTTCTTCCCCTTTTTCTTTTATGGCTTTCGCCCTTTCTTTTTCGGTCATTTCGCCAGTAATCCCATCGAGCATCCTTTGGGTAACATCTTCCATACGCACCAACCTTGTAACAGTTAGTCCGGGATTTGGCAATTCTTCTTGTTTGTCCATAGCCCAAAATCCATCGGTTAAAAGGTCGTTCCCAATAGAACTATGCTTTTGTATTTGGGCATAACCGCAATGGTGATTGGTTAAAATAAGGCCTTCTTCCGAAATAATTTCTGCTGTACAGCCACCACCAAAAAGCAGTATTGCATCTTTGAGCGATGAGTTATTAATGTTGTAAATTTCCTCAGCAGAAATCCGCATACCCATGTCCTGCATCTCTTTTTCGTTGAGCGATTGGAGCAGCAAAGGAATCCACAAACCCTCATCGGCACGCGAAACGGACACTTGTAGAATAAGGATAGTTGAAAGTAGAAAATAAAAGTACTTTTTCATAATTTGATTTGATTTTATGATAAATTAATCAGGAATTTAAATTAGATTTTAAAAAACACAAAAATATTGAAATTGACGGGAATAACAAGCAAACCATTAGTATCTCTTGTTCAGGTTAGG
>JAOZRY010000812.1:0-1564 GCA_029939965.1 Bacteroidales bacterium
AAGAAAGAGTGAATAAAATTGAATTTGTATATCGCGAGCAAGCGCAAAAAGACCCTGGTTTTGCCGAGATTTTACGTCATGCCGGATTGCTTTAAAGCACAACTCTTCCAACCTCTTTTTGGATATTTACAAAGTTATGGCAGTTTATTTGACACGAAATTTTCTGCTTCTCACTTTGAGCTTATAACCGCATCGGACGATAGTTTAACATCATAATCCATGGCAATCAAGCCAATTTCGAACTGGTGTTTATTATGAGATAATACTGTTATTGGTTCGGAATTTTTTTGCTGATATACAATCATTCCGTTTTCATCTAACAACCATGCCGACACCTTAAATCCACCTCGCAAAAGCGGAATATTTTTATACCTGATATTTACAACATGATTTGCTTTTCCCGAAAATATTATATTTCTATCCTTAGATAAATTAATAGCATGAACTACAAAGTTGTCATTTCTGATAATACTAATCGCCAGCACATAAGGGGAGTCATCCAGGCTTTCTATTTCGATAGCTATGTTGAGGTCATCATCAAGTTTAATTTGTACAGACTCCGGCGAATTGTTCAGCCTTATCGTTTTGATCTGTTTGTTGTATGGGTTGGCAGCAGTTTCTTTAATCTTCTTTACCGGATTTTGCGCGGCTTCTTTTTGCCGCTGGTAATTTTCGTAAGCCGCAGTTACTTCTTTGGATACGCCGCTCATTTCAATTTTTCCGTTTTTAAGCCAGATAGCCCTTTCGCAGAGCAATTGAACATGGTACATCGAATGGCTGCAAAAAACAATGGTTTTACCGGCCTCTTTAAAGGCAATCATCCGGTCGAGACTTTTTTTCTGAAAATACTGATCGCCCACGCTAAGTGCCTCATCAATTATTAGGATTTCGGGATTGATGCTGGTGGCAATAGAAAATGCCAACCTCACATTCATCCCTGATGAGTACGACCTGACAGGTTGATCGATAAAATCCCCGATTTCGGCAAAGGCGAGTATTTCTTTTTCATAATCCTGTATCTCCTTTTTGGATAACCCTAAGAGTGCGGCATTTAGGTAATAGTTTTTCCGACCCGATAATTCGGGATGAAAACCAATTCCCAATTCGAGAAGTGCACCAATCCGGCCTTTGATATCGATATATCCGGTTGATGGTGTTAGTGTACCCGTCAGGATTTTTAACAATGTACTTTTGCCCGCACCGTTTTCGCCTATTATTCCAACGCATTCACCTTTATTTACCGTAAGTGAAATGTTGTTGAGTGAAGCAAAATCCTGGTGAAACGATTTCCGATAAAAAACTTCCCTCAGCCTGTCGGATGATTTGTTGTATAACCTGTAAACTTTGCTGATACTGCTGACCTCGATGGCTTTATCCTGGAATATGTTCATGTTTGATTATTGTAGTTATTCGGAGGGAATTGAGTGGTAATTTGTATTTTATTTCTAATATTCTTGTTGTTTTTGGCAAGATATTAATCGACTTAATAAATATGGCAAAAAGATTAACAACCAAACTCATTCAATCTCGTTACCCAGTAATGCTCAGCGGCAGGGATTGGAGT
>JAOZRY010000812.1:1574-1878 GCA_029939965.1 Bacteroidales bacterium
CGATAAAAAACTTCCCTCAGCCTGTCGGATGATTTGTTGTATAATCGGTAAATTTTGCTAATCGTGTTTACTTCTATGGTTTTATTATCGAATATATTCATGCTTTATTATTAACTTTAAATTTGGATTTCATAAATAACGCATATACAACGAGTTGAAAATACATAATATACTTACAATTATTCCTATATGTTATCATGCTGTCTTGTGTTTTCCCAAATCCTTTTATCCGAAAATTTATTTTTAAACAATATCACATTAAGTAATATGATGCAGGGGACAAGTAATGGAAAGTTGAACCCTT
>JAOZRY010000158.1:0-2165 GCA_029939965.1 Bacteroidales bacterium
ACACCATCATTAGTGGAACGTACCATTTCAATTTCGTTGCTATTGCCACCCGAAAAAGCAACCCATGCATTATATACATTTCCTTCGTAAGGGCTTGTGGGACTATTATCGACCCACAAATGGTTTTTGTCGAGGCTACTGGCTGATGAGGCGGTCTTTGCAGTCCAGTTTACGCCATCATCAGAGTATGATACTCCCATTCCGCCCGAACTACTAATATAACCCACATATTGCCGGCCGCTAAGTCCTATGGCTGCTGCCGGATCACCTGAGTTACTTCCACCGGCACCCTGTACTGAGCCACCCCAGATTTGCCCAAAATCGTAAGAGAAAAAATAGTTGGCACCATATAGCGAGCCTACCGGATTTTGTGTGGAGTTGTTGGATTGTAAAACGTGATCAGGATCATTAGGATTGACAAAGATGGAGTTTTCACTTTGTGTAGAGTTTTCGTCAGTAACAGGTACATCGGGAGAATCATCGCGCCAAACGCTTTTTGCCGAAATTTTACTTCCTTTAAAAGTACCTAATGGTATCTGACGTTCCGGCTCTATTGGTGTGAGGCCAAGAGCCGCAGCTTTACGCCAATACCCCATATTGTCAACACGTGTGTCTAATACTTCGTAGGGCGAATATTTACCGTTCTGGTAAAGCTGCTTTTTCTCCTTTTGTGGAGTTGTGTTTTGACCGGAAATAGTTCCGCTCAAAATAATTAGCAATGATGCTGAAAAGATAGTGAATAAAATTTGTTTGTACATAGTTTTTGAGTTTTATTTAATGATTATAAATTTAATATATCCTTGAGTTTTGGAGTTAGATGTATTATATGTGTACTTTAAAAGATAATATCCTGTGTGCAAATCTTTAACATTAAAATCCTCAAAATGTTTTCCTTCAACAATCTGCATTTCATTGATATTTGTGATGGTGCTACCAAAAATGTCGCAAATTTTTAGAGTGAGTTTACCTGATGATGGTGCTGTGTAGCTGATAACAGCATGATCGTTGACAGGATTTGGTAAAATGCTTATGGAGAAATTATTTTCATAACAATTGTCAATTCTTGTAGTTAATTCATCCAACAGGTAAATTCCTGTACCAAGTTCACTAAATATTTCATCTCCCGAAATTAGAGATATATCCGTATTGTTGATGGTTTGATTTGTTTGCTGATCCCATACAGAAACTTGGAAGTTATTTCCGGTGATATAGCCATCAACAATTTCTGTTTCCAGATCATCGGCCGAGCAGGTAATGATTATAATATTCTCTTGGTTTTCCTGATATACACCAGCCCCAACGCAAATTTCTCCATCAAAAACGGCTACTTCATCACCTTCGTTTAACAGCTCATTCACATTTAACACGATGTGCATTGGCATGAATGGATTATTATGGAAAGCCGGAATGAAATGTTGTAAAGGTTGCTGATCCGGATTTCCGATAAATTGATCGCCTTTTGCGGGTTCATTTATGATTAGTGTGGCATTTTCGCTAACTTTTATATAATACCCTTCACCACTCTGAAAATCTCCGATGGTATTCGCCCACTGTCCGTTGGGGGGTGGGAAGGGGAGGTGGAATATAGTACCACCATTTTCGTCGATAACTTTGTAAAGTACACCTGCATCAATCAAGGGTTGAACTACATTCATTGCATCTGCCGGATCTGCGCATGGATAGCCGATCATATTCCAGCCTGCAACAAGATCGATTTGCATAGGAAGATTTCCCATTGTTCCGGTTGCTGACATATCGCAATTGTCGTTAACTTTTATGTAGTAACCTTCGGTACATGCCATGTTGCCAATAGTGTTGGCCCATTGACCGTTAGGTGGTGGGAACGGCAGGTGGAAAACAGTTCCACCGGCTTCATCCAAAATTTTATACAGCAAATCCTGGTCGATTAATGGTTGTACAATATTTATCATATCCATATTTTCGGGTTCTACCATAAACGAAATCATATTCCAGCCGGCTTGCAAAGGCGTTGTTTGTGTAAATTCGGATGAGCTGAATAGTTCTACAAAAGCAGTTCCCTGAGATGTAAATACTTCATCGTACCCTGAATATGGATAGTTTGTAGAAATATTAATAATCTCCCCCTCGGTAAGGCTCCAATATTTGAATATCATCGAATTTCCGGGTGTGAATCCATTTGCTTG
>JAOZRY010000158.1:2265-6897 GCA_029939965.1 Bacteroidales bacterium
TTGCGGGATCGTAGGTTAAAACGTTGCCCAAATCAGTTCCATTTTCGATGTTTGTTGGCGGATTATTAGTACCAACGAAAATTTTATAGCCGGTTGCATTTGTGGCTGTATTCCACTGTAAATCGGAATTTAATTCCACATTTATTGCTCCATTGGCGGGGGCAATATTTGTTGCGCATCCCGGCAGGGAAACTACGGTAATGTAATTATTTATTGTTTTGGAATCGGATCCTGAAGCATTGGTTGCTGTAAGTGTAACAGAAAAAGTGCCCACAGTATTATAAATAATAGTTGGATTTTGAAGGTTACTCGTTGAAGGTGTTCCACCTGGAAGTGCCCAGGCCCAAGAGGTTGGACTGTTGGTGGTGAGATCAGTAAAGTTTATACTTTCCCCTTCAAGTATTGTAGTTTCGCTTGCAGTAAAATCAACAACTGGCGGTAATTGGGCATTAATAATTATGGTGTAATCCTCAGTTTCGCCATACGTAAAATTAGCGCATGGGTCAGCAGAGCTGTTTTGCCAGTTTGCACGGATTCTCATTCTCTTGCTCCCCGAATACACATTTTGAGGAATGGTGAAATCGACACTGTAAAGTATTCCTACAGCAGCTAAATTATAATCTGTAATTAGCCTTTCTGAATCTTCAAATTCTCTGTTATTATTTAAGTCTATCCATAAGCATGCATCCTGATCACTGTATCCGGTTTGCCATTGAACTGTATAAGTTTGTCCGGGTTCAAGTTCTGTTGATAAATTCAGAAAATCTCCATATCCATTTGGGCTACATCCGCTGTTTAAATTGCTGATGTCATTCAAAACAAAACCGGTAAAGCCATCAGCATAAGAGCAGTTTGCTGTTGGATAGCAATAATCACCAAAGCTAAACTCAATTAATGATTGTTGTGAAATTCCAAAGTCAGCTGAAATGTCCATTGTTGCTTCTGATACATGACCACCCGGAGTATTTATATCTGCAGTCAAGGTGTAGATAGCAGATGAGGATTGTCCTGAATTAATTGTTCCAAACAATTGTGGGTCGGTAGTAACGATGGTAAGGTACTGGTCAGTTGAAGATAAGATTCCTTCAACATTAAATGCATGAGCACCTCCATTATTAGTATAAAAAAATTGTACAGGAGCAGTTTCCCCCGGATCCAGGATGCCATTGTTATTTCCATCCGAATCATTTACAATATATCCATTAAATTCAAGGGAAGGTGCATTTGCAGTAATTGAAAAATAACTCTCCCAATTGGATTTGCTTCCATCATTGGCAGTAAGTGTAAAGTTAATATTGTGTTGATCCGGAATGTCTTGTTCGGCTTCAAAAACATAAGCATCAGTTATGGTAGTAGTTCCCCCGGCCGGTACATCTCCAAAAAATGCGGTATTATCTGTAATGTTAATAAAAGCATCACCGGATGAAATAATCCCGGTAATGTTGTTGGCTGTTTCAGTACCCACATTTTTCACAGTTATTGTAAGCCATATTGTTTCGCCATAATCTACCTGTCCGTTTCCATTATTGTCGGTATAATCGTTTATTTCATAAGAATCAAAAACAACATAAGACCCTGAGGGAGGAGTGATCATAACGTTCGACTGATATCTGTAATGATTTTGTTTGGTAACAGTAACAATCATTTCTGAAGGAGGTATTTGTGGGGCAATTTCAATGGTAACTGCAGAACCTGTTCCGTTGGCGGTTCCAATAATTTCATCATTTACCGTAAGAGCAATGAGTGATCCCTGATCTGCTGTTACAGTAAAGCTTGTTTCTCCACTAAAAAGTACTGGTGCATGTGTTACCGAAAGATTTTGAGGAACTTCAGTAAAAACTGTCATAAATGCATCACCATGATGGTGAAATAGTCTGTAAGTAATTTGTTTGCTGCTTGTATTATAGGGCCAGTTAGATTGATATAAAAAGTGTTTTCCGGCTGCATTTCCAAACGCCGGCATTACATAGTTTACCGGAAATTGGGTTGAATTGGACGGCATAAAATCAGGGTGCATATTATCAAAAACCCCCCAAACGTAGGTGTCGTTAACAAAGGAGTACGATACTTCGGTGGCAGCAATAATGCCAAGTGCCCCGCTGTTGTTGCCGTTGTATGTGTGTCGGTGAAATTTTTCGGCAAAACATTCCGACGACCTGTGGAAAGCTCCCGTTTGGCAATTGATAGAAAAAATAAATGGCAATTCATTGTTAGTATTATGCAACGAATTGATGCTTGAGGTGTTAAAAGCCGGCTCACCCCATCCACTATAACCTCCGTGATCGCGATGCTGAAGCATGTATGATCCATCGTTGATGGCATTAATTACGTGAGTGCTTGTTCCACCCGAAAATCCGCCGAGTTCGCCCGGTGTTGCAGGTATGTAATCCAAACCATTTGGCCCAAAATAATTAACCACCGTTGAAGTATTTGTAGCAGTTGACCAGGGATCTGATGTCGGATTGCCATCATAAATCGCATTGATTCGCACCGGGTTTTTACCTTTTACATTTTTCAGGTATCCTCCAACTGCTTCCGAACAAATTTGAAACCAACGTTCGGTTTGCCATCCTAATGCTGTAATAGGATGGTCATAGAAATCAGCACTTGTAGGTGGGTTTCTTTCATAATCCAAAAACTTTGTAATCATCACTTCGAGTTGAGCAGCGTTGTTGGCGGTAATTCTGGCAAAAACAATATCAGGCAGATCATTTCCGGTAACATCTGCAAAACGGTTATCCGAAACAAAATCAGGATAGCTGGAGGGGTGAGTATAAATTTGTGAAGTAATGCCACCGGAACCTGTTGCATAATCTCCCAGCAATAAAACTGCCGAAGGAGCAACCGTCCATGAATTGTATGCATTGTCCACATAAGTTTCGATGGCCGCAACAGTATTTCCGCCAATATCAGTAGTAGTTACAATTCCGGTTTTTATTCCCTGCCTGTTTCTGAATTTTTTAATTGAGTCAGCCCAGGAAAGAAATGTTTGATCATCAGGCGTAATGATAATGTATTCAAAATCGGGAGAATCAGAAGGCGCATTCCTTTGTGTATTATAATCAATTTTTGGCAAATGACTAGTGTTTAGCACTGTACCTCTAATAATTTGATCCCACCACCGGCTGCGCAATCGGTCATCACCAAAATGTCCTGTTCCTCCTTCAAATACTATCTCTAATTCGATATCATGATAAATCAGGAGTTCTTTGGTAACCGGATTGTACCGGAATGGAGTAATACCAAGCATTACAGCATCAATACCTCTGATTTGTGTTCGTGTTGAAATTTGAAATGGGCTTGCCGGGTAAAAGGCATTAGTAGAATAAATCTTATCATTTTTGTTATATACTAATGCCCCTTTTTCAGTGTCAAGCGGGATTCTCGGTGCAGGAGATAATTCAATACCCTGAATTGTTTCGATGCGATAATCTTTGATGTTTAAAATGGCAGTTGCTCCTTGTGGAATTGCAATATAATTACTGAACCCCGGAAGGTTTGGTGCCCCTTCATTATTTGGAAGGAAGTTCCCGGAAATTTCGATGTTTTTCATTGTTTTGCCGTCAATCTCCTGATCAGTCAGCACAAACTTTTTAATGGAGAATGAAATTTCAACCCCGGTTGATGTTTCATGTTGAAGGGTAATTCCTGTTTTTCCTACAGCATCCCGATAGTTATAGACCTGTGCTTGTAATGCAGTTATTGTAAATAAGATAACCGCAATAATTGATAATAGTGAAATGTTTTTCATAGCTAAAGTATTTGTTTTGATTGTAAAATAAGTTTACATGAATATGTTTTCATTCGTAAAAATATATTTTTTTTTATTGAAGTATTTATTAATCCATATTTTTGAAACTATTATTTTATCTGCATTACATTTGTGTTAAAAGTATTTTTTTTATTTCTTTATTCATTACACAAAAAAAATCATTACTTTCGATGCAAGTAATTTATTAAGTGTAAATATATTTTACAGATGATTATGAAAAATAATTTTTGTATTATTAATACAGCCCAAATTCCACCCCAAAATAACAGTTTTTTTAACAGAATTAACCAAAAAGAGTTTAATTTGAAAATAAATTAATACATTAAAATAAATATTTAATAACATAAAAATCAATCGTTATGAAAAAATTAGTACTCATTTTTACAACCATGTTTGCACTGAACTTGGTTCTTTTTGCAAGTAGTTTCGATGTAATTCAAACTTCAGGAATTACAGATATGTTAACGTTAGAGCCTGAAACCGTACCCATAAATATTTGCGGTACAGTTACTGATGCAAATACCACCCAACCTATTGCCGGAGCAACTATTATTGCTACGTCAGACGGTGGGGGCACACCGGGTAATCCAAATTGGACTGCACCACCGGCATTTTCATATTATCAAAATATAAATTTTCAGGTGTTGTTGGGCGGAGTTCCGTTTGAAGCGGAAGGGAGCCAATTATCTGCTTGGAAAGGCACTGAAATGCGTGGTCTTGTTGCATTAAGCATACCACCACCTTTTATTGGCGGACCAAATTATCCGATACAGATTGGATCTGAATTAACAACCGAAAGCGGGTTTACTTTTAAAATCTATGATGTAACCACCGATATGGTTTACGATATTGTTGAAATA
>JAOZRY010000159.1 GCA_029939965.1 Bacteroidales bacterium
TCGCATTATCGCATTATCGCATTGTCGCATTATCGCATTATCGCATTGTCGCATTATCTCCTTATCGCATTTCAGCAATTACTGTAATCTAAAAAAAATTTTTAAAATAGAAATAGGCTTCATATAAAAACATACTATTATAAAAACCCTGCTATTCAGAAACTTCTCAATAGCAGGGCTTTCACATTTAAAAGCACAAAATTTGTTTATTATTCCGGCATCAGCAATACCTCAACATATTTGTTAGGATCGATATGTTTTTTGGCGGTTTTCTTTACCGATTTAATTGTAACCTTATCTATGAATTCCTTATAATCTTCGAGCTTAATATTTTCGTTGCCATAGTAATAGGCATTTTTCATTTTGCTAAGCCAGAATTTATTTTCTTTTAAACCTTCCTCTCTCTTCTTAATAAAATATTTTTTTGCTTTATCAAGATCGGTTTGTGAGGGGCCTTCTTTAACTATTCTTTCAATTTCCTCGTAAACCAGTTTCTTCAGCTTTTCGGCTTTTTCGTTATCGCAGTCAAACTGAATTTTAAGTTTATACTTTTCCCATGGATATTTTGCTGTTGACATTCTAACCCGCACTCCATAAGTTCCGCCCTCTTTTTCGCGAATAACTTCGGTAAACCGCAATTCCAAAACATGAGAAATAACCCGGGCATTAATTCTCTCAAAATAATCATCATAATCAAACTCGCCACTATAATTAATTGAAACTGTTGATTTTGGAACTTCAAGTTTTTTTGTAATAACTCTCTCAACTGTATTTTTTGGTGCTCTTACACCATTATCCATATATGTTTCGTTGTTACTTATATTTGGTAGAGATGCCAGATAAGTTTCGACCAAAGGTTTAAAGGTATTAACATCAATATTTCCGACAAAGAAGAATGTAAAATTGTTGGCATCGGCAAAGCGTTCTTTATAAATTCTCTTCACTTTTTCAAATTCTACTTTTTCAAGATATTCAACATTCATTGGCTGTACACGTGGGTTGTGGTCGGCATTAATAATTTCGACCGAATCGGAGAATACTTTTTGAGGGTTCATACTCATATTTTGAAAATAGGCAGAAATCCGCTCCAGGAAAGCATCGTGAGCATCGTTATCGAAACGCGGATTTGTGAAATACAAATTTGTAAGCATAAACAAAGTTTCTAAATCGTTTACCGAACAGCTACCTTCAAAACCCTCTTCCACATCGCCAATATATGGGCTTACCTGTACAACTTTTCCGGTAAGAATCTTTTTTAGGTCGATGGACGAAAAATCGCCAAGGCCATACTGCTCAACCATTGTGGAAGTTAAATTTGCTGAGGGTAAATCATCGAGGTTATATAACGATGCGCCTCCAAAACTATAAGCCGACATTAATATCTCATCATCTTTAAAATCTGTTTTCTTAAAAACAACTTTTACACCATTGCTCAATATCCATTCCGTAGCATCTAATTGTTCATTTTTAATTTCTTCAACAACTTTTCCGGCTTCGGGTATATTTTCGATTAATGGTTTGTCCGACATTTCATCTTTATATGCTTCAATTTCTGCACTTTTTACACTCTCCAGTTCTGTCAAAATATCTTCTTTTGTTGGAAGTGATTCTATATCTTTTTCGGACCCCGAAATTGTTACTACTATATTTTTATCAACAATAAAGGATTTTGCAAGCATATTAATCTGCTCTATTGTAAGCATAGGAACAATTTGCTTTATCATTGTGTAATAATAATCGAGGCTTGGAATAGGTTCGTTTGTAAGAAAATTGCTAAAATATTCCCAAACAAACGAATTATTTTTCCTGTTGTCTTTATCCTTAAAACTTGTTTCGAGGTTGCTTAAAAATTCTTTTTTGGCTCTTTCAAGTTCGGATATTGTAAATCCATATCTTTTTACTTTTTCAGCCTCTGTTAATAAAGTAGTAAGAGCAAGTTTCTCTTTTTGAGGCGATGCAATCGAAAACAACACAAACATATCTTTTGTTCTTGCCAGAGACCCATAATAGCTTTGCCCGATTACAAACGGAGGATTTGGTTTTTGTACTAATTCCGAAAACCTGTTGTTAAGCATTGTGGTACAAAAGTCGCGCATTAATGTAAGAATAATGTATGATTGATCTTTTTGCTCAGGTATTACAATATCGTGCTTATAAAGCACCTGAATAGTAATATTGCTCGCCTCGGGATCGGTAACAACATCTATAAGAGGCTCATCATTGTCCGGAATTTCAATATCGTAGCGTTCTTTCGGATTTTCATTTTTTGGGATTTCAGAAAAAAGTTTTATTACTTTTTGCTCCATTTCTTCAACATCAATATCCCCAACAATAATTATAGCCTGAAGATCGGTTCTGTACCAATCTTTATAAAAGTTGCGCATTGTTTCGTACGAACAGTTATCGATAACATCCAATTGTCCGATAACATCTCTGTGCGAATACTTGGAATTATTGTATGTAACGCCGCTGGTTTTGTTCCTAATGCGGAAATCGGCATTTCTTCGTGTTCTCCATTCTTCGTGTATTACTCCTCGTTCGGCATCTATCTCTTCATCTTCAAACGACACATAATGCGACCAGTCGTGCAAAATCAGTAATGCAGAGTCGATCCATGCTTTATTAGTTGTTGGAACATCGTTGAGGTTGTAACAGGTAACATCGGTTCCTGTAAAAGCATTAACATTATGACCAAACTTAACACCAATTCTTTCAAGAAAATTCAGGACTCCTTTGTCAGGAAAGTTTTTTGTTCCATTAAAAGCCATGTGCTCGCAAAAGTGTGCCAGGCCATCCTGATCGTCGTTTTCGAGTATTGCCCCTACATTATGAACAATATAAAAATCGGCGCGATCTTCGGGACGAACATTTTTACGGATATAATATTTTAATCCGTTATCTAATTGCCCTACAACAACATCCTCATCAATTGGTACCGGAGTTGATTGAGGTTGTGCGTTGATACCCGAAAACACACAAACAATAATAATTGCAATAAAAAATTTAATTAATTTCATAATCTGTACTTTTATTTGGATTGTTAATTTGAGAAATAGTTATCTAATATTCATATTGGGCAAAAATAGGTATTTTACTTTTTACAAATACCTATTTGTGCGCCAGAAAACGCCGATATCATCGTTGGACTTGTGTTGAGAATACCTATTTACAAAAGTAAACTCCTTGATATTCAATACTTCATACGCCTCGATCTCAGCGATTTCTGACACCCATTTCCTAAATAATTGAATTTTGTTGTAGAGAATAAATCGGGTTGATGCAAGAATTGTGATATTATGGAGTATTTCGAAATTAAAGATGAGGTATGGGAAAATGAAAATTAACAGAAACAATTACATATTCTTTACTGTAATACCGGAAACATTTCATATATTTGTCGTGTAAATAATGAAAGAATACAGTGCTATGGATTTAAAAACCACGATAAAAGAGGTAATTAGTGTTTTTCATAAAGCTCCGAAGGTAAAATGCACAACACGCAACATGCAATTACCGGTTGATTTGAAGAAGGTAATTGCCGTAATTGGAGTACGCAGATGTGGTAAAACTTACCTTTTATTCGATACCATAAACCGGCTTATCAAAAACGGTGTTGCCAAATCACAAATTTTATACATCAATTTCGAGGACGAACGTTTGTCTCTGAAACAACACGATCTCGATTTGGTTTTGCAGGCATACCGTGAACTATATCCCACTGTACAAGACAAAGATATTTGGTTTTTTTTTGATGAAATTCAGAATGTTGAAGGTTGGGAGAAATTTGTAAGGAGGATATATGATACGATAAGTGCAAATATTATTATTACCGGATCAAATTCCGCTTTTCTATCTACTGATATTGCCACCACCTTAAGGGGAAGAAGCATAAATTTTGAGGTGTATCCTTTTTCCTTTGATGAGTATTTGCGTCATATAAAAATAGATACAAATATATATATCCCACAAAACAAAGCAATGATAATTAACAAGTATTACGATTTCCTGTTGTATGGTGGATTTCCTGAAACCATTGATGTAAACAAACGATTGCGTAACGAAATACTACAGAATTATTTTTATGTAATGCTCTATAAAGACCTGATTGAGCGATACAAAATAACTTCAACCCAAATTTTAAAGCACTATATTGAAAAAATCGCGGAAAATATTACAAAGCCATTCTCGGTGAACAAAATTTATAATAATTTCCGCTCACAAGGTCTAAAAGCCGATAAAAATATTCTGTATGAAATAAACACTTATGTAGAAAATATTTATTTGGCATTTAGCATAACTAAGTTCGATTATTCATTAAGCAAGAGAAATGCATCACTTAAAAAAATGTATTTTATTGATAATGGGTTGCTCAATACATTAACTATGGGGTTTTCAAAAAACTACGGAAAACTCCTGGAGAATGCTGTATTCTTGTACCTTAGGCAAAACTATAATAGTATGTACGAAAACAAAATATTTTATCATAAGCCAAAACAAGAATGCGACTTTATTATATATGAAAACAGAAAGGTAACAACTGCTTTACAGGTAAGCCATAATGTGGAAGAGAAAACAACCCTAGACCGTGAATTGAAAGGATTGAAAGATGCTATGAAAGAGTACAAACTCCACAAAGGTTTTATTATAAGTTCGGAACAGGAATTTACAATAAATGATGAGGGATTTGTGATTGAAGTAATACCAGCCTATAGGTTGTTTCTCAATAGAAATTACAGATTCAATAATTAGTGTCCGTCTCTAATGTCCCCTAACTTCGTTATGCTTGTGCTGAAAACAAACATTTACAAAAGTAAACTCCTGGCTTTAAAGACTTCACAAGCCTCGATCTCAGCGATTTCTAACACCCACTTCCTGAAATATTGAGTTTATGTGCAGAGACCACCTTTTAATAACTTACTATAATTCGATTTATCACTTTCGTTTAAAAAGCTTTCCCGAATTGCATTTCTATTTAATTGTAAAAGCTCGTTACATGTAAAGCCCTGACTGGCAAGCAATTTATATTCGTTGTTCAAATTAGTTGAAAACATTGCCGGGTCATCGGTATTTATGGTACACAAAAGTCCGGCATTAACCATTTGACGTATGGGATGTGCTTCGCCTTTTTTTACTATGCCAAGGCAATAATTGCTTGTGGGCGATATTTCCATTGGGATTTGATTATCACGCAGATATTTTACCAAATTTTCATCTCCCAAACATCTTATTCCATGCCCAATACGCTCAACTCTTAGTTCGTTTATTGCTCCCCAAATACTTTCGGAGCCAACAGCTTCGCCAACGTGTGCCACAACATGTAGGTTATTTCGTTTTGCCTCAGCATATACGTCTTTAAAAAGTTCGGGTGGATAGCCGTTTTCCATACCACCAAGCCCAAGGCCAATAAACAGCCCTCTGTCCTTTCCCTCCAATACAAAGTTGAGCACATCGTTTTGTGTATCCGGAGCATTTCTTGTTATATCAGGAATGAAATTTATTTTTATTCCATATTTCTCAGAACCATTTTTTATTCCTGATTCGATGGCATCTAAGATTTTACTCCCCGAAAACTGTTGCACAATAAATGAAGCACTTAAAAATGCTTCGGTGTAAATTATATTTTGGTGTGCCTGATATTTGTAAAAGTTTTCGATAAGAAAAGTATATTTTCCGGCTTTTTTAGTACTGAAACTGCTGTTTTGTAAACATCGATAAAATGCTGGAAATCTTTAAATTCAAAAAAATCTCTCCATGCATCAAGGTTATTTACAGGAAGTTTTACTTTGTTTCGCTTTGCCAGCGAATAAAAAACTTCGGGCTTTGTAGCACCTTCTACATGAACATGAAGTTCGATTTTTGGCATTTGCTCTATTTTGTGCATGGTATTTTATTTTATGTTTGTCCAAACACCGACTTTATGGATGGACACTATTTGGAAATTCTTCATCCAAATTTAAGTTAGAATAATAATTCCCTCAAAACAAAATCAAAGATAATATCTTTGCAATACTAAATTTTGAATTATGAGAAGAGAAGATAAACAGATAAACAACCGCTCGGAAATTGATGAGATTGTAAAGAAATCGGATGTTTGCAGATTAGCTTTTGCAAATGGCAACATGCCTTATATCACACCCGTTTCGTTTGGATACGATGGTAAGAGCATCTTTATTCACACAGCCAAAACCGGCAAAAAAATTGAATTTATTGCAAAAAACAATCTGGTTTGTTTTGAATTTGACTCGGATGTAAAAACAATTGGAGATGAGGCTATTCCATGCAAATGGACTACTGCATACAAGAGTGTAATTGGATACGGAAGAATTATTGAATTGCGCGACCATAAAGAAAAGGTAACAGCAATAAACCTGATAATGCTTCACTATTCGGATAAGAAATGGGATTTTGATGAAAGAATGTTAGCGGGCGTTAAACTCTGGAAAATTGAGATTGATGAGATTTCGGGGAAGCAGTCGGGGTATTAGAGTTTTTCTTTATAGATTTCATAAAAATCAAATAGTAATTTGCACCTGACAGCCCGGGAGTCGTTCCATATAAACTTTAGAAAATGATATTTAGTGTTTGACCATAATGTCTGATTTCTCCGTTACGCTCGGCTTTAAACTCAGTTATTTACAAAAGCAAACCCCTGGTTTTAAAGACTTCGCTGAACCTCGAATCCGACCATTCTGAACCAAATACTGACTTTATGGACGGACTTTAATTAGTGTAAAAATATATGCTATTTTTTTGTAGCATTAAAATTTATAGGGTAATATAAATTAATATCAATTAAAAATCACAGAATAGAAATCTCATAACCGGATAACACAGGCAGGGAATACACTGTTTTTAGAGCTGCCCTAAAAAATATATGCAATCATAACT
>JAOZRY010000160.1 GCA_029939965.1 Bacteroidales bacterium
TTAATGTAATATTTGCAGATTTAACATCACCTGAAAACATGGAATTTAAACTTACAGCAGAATACTCTCCAACCGGAGATCAGCCTGAAGCCATAAAGCAACTTGTTGAAGGTTTAAACCGGGGCGATATAGGCCAGGTTTTACTTGGTGTTACCGGATCGGGTAAGACTTTTACCGTTGCCAATGTATTAAATGAACTCAACCGTCCGGCACTAATTTTAAGTCATAATAAAACATTGGCTGCACAGCTTTATGGCGAGTTTAAGCAGTTTTTTCCGAATAATGCTGTAGAGTATTTTGTATCCTACTACGATTATTACCAGCCCGAAGCCTTTATTCCGGTAACCAATACATACATTGAAAAGGATTTGTCGATAAACGAAGAAATCGAAAAACTTCGCCTTAGCACAACATCTTCACTTTTGTCAGGACGGCGTGATGTAATTGTGATATCCTCGGTTTCGTGCATTTATGGCATCGGAAACCCCGACGATTTTACCAATAATGTTATCAACCTCCAAACCGGGCAAACTATTTCAAGAGACAGGTTTCTTTTCGATCTTGTGGGAAGTCTTTATTCCAGGAATGAGGTTGAATTTAAACACGGAACATTTCGTATTAAAGGTGATGTTATTGATGTATTTCCTGCTTATGCCGATTTTGCCTACCGAATTATTTTGTGGGGAGATGATATTGAAGAATTACTCACTTTTGATCCGATTAGCGGTAGAGAAAAAGATAGTTTCGATCAGATAACCATATACCCGGCAAATATTTTTGTAACATCCAAAGATAAAATGAAATCGGCTTTGGGTGATATTCAGCAGGACATGTTTAAACAGGTGGAGTACTTTAAAGAAATAGGTAAACACCTTGAGGCCAAACGCCTTGAAGATCGCGTAAATTATGACATAGAAATGATGCGGGAGCTTGGTTACTGTTCTGGAATCGAAAACTATTCGAGATATTTTGATGGCCGAAAACAGGGCTCGAGACCTTTTTGCCTGCTCGATTATTTTCCTGAAGATTTTGTTATGATTATTGACGAAAGCCATGTTACCATTTCGCAGATAAAAGCCATGTACGGAGGCGACAGGTCGCGAAAGCAAACGCTTGTGGAGTATGGCTTCAGACTGCCTTCGGCCATGGACAACAGGCCTTTAAAGTTTGATGAGTTTGAGGCAATAACCAGCCAGACTATTTATGTTAGTGCCACACCTGCCGAGTTCGAATTACAAAAAAGTGAGGGTGTAATTGTTGAACAACTTATTCGACCAACCGGCTTGCTCGACCCTATTATCGAAGTTCGCCCCAGTCAGGATCAGATTGATGATCTGTTGGATGAAATCGACCGGGTAATTAAAAACAATGAAAGGGTTTTGGTTACAACACTCACCAAAAGAATGGCCGAAGAGCTACATAAATATCTTGCTAAGCTTAATATCAAAAGCCGCTACATACATTCCGACATCGATACACTCGAAAGAGTGGAAATATTAAGAGGATTGCGTTTGGGTGATTTCGATGTTCTTGTTGGTGTTAATCTTTTAAGAGAAGGCCTCGATTTGCCTGAGGTTTCGCTGGTAGCAATTTTGGATGCAGACAAAGAAGGATTTCTACGATCGGAGCGATCGCTTACCCAAACTGCCGGAAGAGCAGCCCGAAACATAAATTCGCTTGTAATAATGTATGCCGATAAAATTACAAATTCAATGCGCAAAACAATCGATGAGACAGATCGGCGACGTGAAAAGCAACTTAAATATAACGAAAAACATGGCATTACCCCTACCCCTTTGGTTAAGTCGATCGATTCGATACTTGGACAAACCTCCGTTGCAGGAAATAAACCCGGACAGTCGAAAGCTTATGTTGAAAACGAACAACATGGTGTTGCTGCTGAACCGATAATCCAATACATGAAAAAAGATCAGATTGAAAAAACCATTCAGCAAACGAAAAAGAAAATGGAAAGTGCTGTTAAGGAACTTGATTTTATTGAGGCTGCCAGATTACGTGATGAGATTTTCAGTCTTCAGGATTTGTTGAGGAATTTCAAGGATTAATATTGATTGAAATTCTACGATTCAACCATTATTACTAGATATTTACGATTAATGATTGCTTTTACTTTTCTCAATTTATAAGCCTTCCTGGTGATCATTATGATTAAAAATCAAATTCAATCCTTGTTTTTATAAATGTGCCTAATTATTTTTTGGAAAAATCTCAGTTATTAATTAATTAGAATTATTACAGTTAAAAGCCTTGGTAGTATTGACTATTAAGGCGATGCGTTGTATGAATGGTAGCAAAAGGCCAAAATAATTGTCACCTAATTCAATATTTCTGAACCTGACTGATATTTCAATTGAAAAGATTGATAAATTTGTACTTTACGATTTTAAAGCAACATGGTTTTTAATCAAAGGGAGTAAATAAAAAAATGTCAGGATGTAATATCAAAGGGAAATTTCTTTTTTCTGTATCAAATTCCACGAACTTTCATTTCTAAATTATTATCATTATTCACAATAGGAAATTTTTAAATCAAATTACTTTTTTGAAACAAATACATTTATTTTTTACTACATTTGAAACTGATTCGGAAACAACACAAATAACTACACTATGAAAAATATCTTGGTAATCGATGATAATAAAACTATGCGGACAATAATTAGTTCCGTGCTTAAAGACAAGTATAATGTAACGACCAAGGTGGATGGTCAGGAGGCATACTACTGGTTGACTAAAGGCCGGAATATGCCCGACCTGATAATTTGCGACATCGAAATGCCCAACATGACAGGTTACGAGTTTCTTGAAATTATTCGTAACAGTGGTTTTTTTGGGGATATTCCCGTTATTATGTTGTCTGGTGTTGATGGAACTACTGAACGAATCAGATGTTACAATCTTAAAGCACAAGATTTTTTAACCAAACCTTTTAACCCAAAAGAGTTGATTGCTATAATTGAAAAAAACCTGGAACCAACTATCAGGTTAAGGAACTATGAGCTTAACGAAAATGACAAGTACCGGTATTTTAAACTTGGTGCACTCCAATTTCTGCCCGAACCTTTTAATGTAAAAGAAGCCGAAGAAAAAATCAAAGAAAAATTAGCAAGTTTAGAGAATTCCAAGCAAAGTTAGATATGGAAAATAAAGAAGTTAAACCACTGAAAGTATTATACATTGGCAACAACACGGAGCTATGGGAAAAATTATCTTCTTCAAGCTTGTTTGAGGCTTTTCAGATAGATACCTCGATAGAAGCTATTAACTACTTGCAGATTGAAAAAAATGTTGATGGTATAGTAGCCCAAACACACAATTATTTTGAGGATGGAATTCAGATACGAGAAATTTTGGCTCAAAAGAGCTTGCTGAAAAACATTCCATATTTTCTCATATCGTTTAAGGATGAATTTGAAATATTAGACAGGGCATTCAATGCCGGAATTGATGACTATTTTCGAGCCCCTATTGATCCTCAGAGAGTTTATAACCGGCTAACATACCTCAGGAATCATCCCGATGAGCTCGGGATTTCAAGCGTTAAAAAACAAGAATTTCATGACGATGCTTTAGAAGATGTTTATAAAACTCCTTTCATTAAACGCTTGTTTGATATCATTTTTGCAGGATCTGCATTTCTATTTTTGTCGCCCATTATGCTAATTGTGGCTATCTTAATTAAGTTAGAATCAAAAGGACCCTTTTATTATGTCTCAAAAAGGGTTGGTGCAAACTACAAAACTTTTGGCTTTTTGAAGTTTCGCTCCATGCGATTAAATGCCGATAAATTATTAAGCAAAGAAGATATGGAAAAACTCAACCAGTACGCCAAAGATACCATTGAGAAATGTCCTAAATGCGAAAAACTACCGAAAGGTCAATATTGCTCAGATATTAATTATGATGATAAAGAGCTGGTATGCAGAAAC
The DNA here is from genome assembly GCA_029939965.1 of Bacteroidales bacterium. Taxonomy (GTDB): domain Bacteria; phylum Bacteroidota; class Bacteroidia; order Bacteroidales; family 4484-276; genus SABY01. The sequence continues at coordinate 3,951 of JAOZRY010000160.1, forward strand.
CTCAAGATAGCACGTAATGAATTAAAAGCAACATATTTAAAGCTTGAAAATGACCCCAGAATTACAAAGGTTGGAAAAATTATACGTAATACAAGTATTGATGAACTGCCACAATTAATCAACATCATTAAAGGCGATATGTCGATTGTAGGAAATCGCCCTTTACCTGAATATGAAGCTGAAAAATTAATGACTGATAAGAAAAAGACGGACTCTGAAGGAAAGAAGAGAAACAAGCGATTTCTTGCTGCTGCAGGATTAACCGGCCTCTGGCAGGTAGAATTGCGAGGATGTGGTGGAGAGATGTCAGAAGAAACTCGTTTTGAACTGGATGCCGAATACGCCGAAAACAACTCTTTTTGGGGAGATATAAAACTTATTTTCAGAACATTTAAAATTTTTATACAACGCGGAGATGTTTAATACTAATATTAACACTTTTTTTCTGGACTCCACAAAATTGTTGATACTAATGCTACCACTATTTGTATTATCAATTGTATTGAAATCACAGGAAGTTGACAATTCCAAAAACCTCCCTCTCCAATTCAATCCACTTGTAGATAATATCCAGGATAAACTCCCACCACTCGAATTGCTTATTGATTCAGCCATTAAAAATGCACCATTAATCCGCATGGAAGATGCTGAAATAAGCCTTGCCCGATACAAGCTTAAAGAAAAAAGAAAAGCATGGACAAAGAACTTTGGGTTTAGCTCAAACTTAAAATGGGGAAACAGGTATCAATACTCAACCAGCGAAACTGCCGGGAGTCTCCCTACGGAGTTTCTTGCTACCGGAAACCAAACTACCTTTGATGTTGGGGTCTTTTTAAAAGTTCCGATTTTCGAAATTGTAAATCGAAAGAATTACGTTAATCAGGGAAAAAGAACTATTGAAGCTCACATAATCCGACGTGAAGAAATGATTAAGGGAACAAAGCAAGAGGTAATTTTTACCTATCAAAATGTACTTCTTCATCAAGATTTGCTTAAAGTAAAAAATGAAGCCCAAATAACTTCAAGCTTACAGGTTATAATGGCTGAAAAAGAATTTTTGAATGGTAAAATTTCTATTGCCGAACTTGCCCGACTTACACAAACTCATTCGACGAATTTATATAATTATAAAAAAGACAGGATGTTATTTTACCGACAATATCTCTTGCTCGAACAACTTGTTGGCATGAAATTTAATTTATTAAATGAAATCTATTAGGCCATGAATATCATTCAGCTAATCTTAATTTTCAAACGGCATGTCCTGCTTTTATTATCAGTGCCTGTACTCCTGGCAGGTGTTGTTGCCTACCTTACCAAAAACCCTACTCTTCAGTACGAATCAAAAACAATAATTTATACCGGTATTGCATCAGGATACAATCTCGAACAAAATCAAAAGTTTGACATGTTTGGTTCGAGAAATGCTTTCGACAATTTAATTAATGTTGTAAAGTCAAGAGAAACCTTGAGCGAGACCGCTGTAAGATTATTTGTTAAGTGTTTGTCGTTAGATGCTTATAAAAAAACCATAATCTCAAAAAACTCTTTTATCGAGCTTAGAAGGGATACTCCACCGTACATCAAAAACATGGTAGTTGTACCCGTTTTTGTTAATGATTCATCTGCGCGAAATGAGGCATATGAACAGTCTGTAGAGATATTTTTAGATTATCTAAATTCCTCAGATACAAATTTCATTTACAACCTCCTAAATAATAAACATAGGTTTTTTAGCATTAGAGCCATATCTGGTATAAGTGTAAGACGGGTACAAAGCAGTGATCTGATTGATATTAAGTATAAATCGGATGATCCGGGAATTACTTTGCAAACATTGAATATTCTAACAGAAGTTTTTATAAGAAATTTTCAATCTCTTAAAGAGAATCAATCTGATGCTGTTGTTTCATATTTCCAGAAACAAGTTGAAATTGCTTCGAAAAACTTAACTAAGGGCGAAGACAATCTGTTGGATTTCAATAAAACAAATAAAATAATAAACTATTACGAACAAAGTAAATTCATTGCATCTAAAAAGGAAGATATCGAAGAAGCCATTCAGCTTGAGAAAATGAAGATGGCAGGTGCTGAACAATCTATTAAAAACCTTGAAAACCAGATGCAGGTACAAAACCAGATTCAAGGCATTTCCGATAATATCCTAGTGAAGCGAAACAGACTGATCGAAATTACTGAAAAACTAACTATTAATGAAATTTATAACGAGCCCGACACTGCTAGCAAAAATGAAATTGTCCGGATGAAAATTGAAGCTAAACGAATTGAGCAGGATTTAAACAACGATTTGAACGTACTCTATTCCTTCTCAAACTCCACCGATGGATTACCCATTGGAGGACTACTTGATGAATGGTTATCAAATTTGATAAAATATGCCGAGGCTAAAGCCGGGTTAACAATATTGTATAATCGACAGGAAAAAGTCAAGACAGACTATGCCCTTTTTGCACCACTTGGTGCTACCATTAGCCGAATTGAAAGAGAAATTGATGTTGCTGAACGAGAGTATCTGTCGTTATTAAAAAGTTTAAATGAAGCAAAATTGAAGCAACAAAATGAACAACTTGCTTCTAACATTAAACCACTTGACCCTGCTTTCTTTCCCTTGTCAGCAATTCCATCCAAAAGAAAAATGCTCATAGTTGCTGCCGGGATGTTTGGTTTTATTCTTGTTGCTTTTAGCATTTTGCTCACTGAGTATTTTGACAATACTATAAAAAATATGGTCAGAGCCGAAAAGTTTACCAATTTGAAACCCGTGGGCATTATGCCAAAAATAATTGGCAAATATCGGTCTTATAATATGGCATATATTACAAATAGGCTTATTGAGTTATTGCTTCAGGAAATTAAATACCTGACTAATACTACTGAAGAAAACCAAATGACATCTCAAAGTAAGCTTATTGTT
>JAOZRY010000813.1 GCA_029939965.1 Bacteroidales bacterium
AAAAAATGCTGTAATAAAAATAATCCAAACTTTTACACTTGTGCTTTTATAAAATGTGTAATCTATACCTTGAAATTTACCTGGTTTTTCCTTGATGTAAACGATGTCTTGCCCAATTTTTTCTAAAATAACAGGTTTTCCTGTTTGTTGCGGAGCGAATATTCTTAATGCTCCTTGGTTATCTGCAGGACTCACTTTAATAGGGATAGGTTCTTTAACAATATTTCGATACTTTCCTAGACTGGTATCAAAATAATTAAAATGAACAGAAGGAATTTGGTTAATTGTTTCATCTTTAGGAATAAGCACCTGCTCTAATACCTTTACACCGTCTATCTCTTTCATTTGAGGTTCATAAACTTTAAATTTTTCGTTTTCCTTAAACTTAGGAAATGTTACAGCATTGAGATTGCCGGTTCCGGTGAGTAACATTCTAATCGTGATGGGATCTCCCACTTTGACATCTAAAGGACTTGCATCTAATTCAAATGCATATTTACCTACCGCACCGGAAAAATTCGCAGGCTTTCCTGTTTCTGGAAAAGGCAAAACATCAAGCGAAACCTCCGAAGATTTAAGGGCGATAGGATGCTTTTCAACCGTATCAAAAAAGTCGTCAAAGAAACTATTAAATCCTCCAAATCGAGAACCTCGCTTTTGCTCAGATCTAGATAAAACATTACATTGTAGGCTTGCCGGCCCAATTGTTAGTTTGCCTATTCGACTAGGATAAATAAAAGTGTTAAATTCCACCGCTTCATAACGTAGCCCCTTATGAGTTAATTCATACTGTTTTGGTCTAGCAAATTCATCAGATGAAAAACCTAACTTTTCAAACTCTGGATAAGAAACGTCACTAACAGATAAACCTTGAATATATAATTTTATTGTTACGGGAATACGTTCATGTAAATATGTTTGTTTTTTATCTATTTCCATTGATAAGAATATTTTGTCTTCCAAGCTTACCTGTTGATTTAACTCTTGCTCATTCTGTGAAGATGCCGATATACCTCCTTGTATTTGTGAATCAACCACTTCAATAGGTATTGTTTCAGATACATAAGTTTCTCCCTCGATTTCAATCTTTAAAGATGGAAATTGAAATGTCCCTACTTTTAGGGGAAATAAATTGTATGTATAGGATGTCGTTTTAGAATAGTTACCATTGATAATCGTTACCTTTGTTGATGGCCCAAGATATCGAACTTGAAACCCATCAATTCTAGGTAATTCCAATGCTCCTGGATCAACGTTTCCCTGAAAATCTAGAGTCAATTTTGCGGACGTTCCCAACGGAATATGATTGCGATCTACAGTTGCCTGAAATACAGAATCTTTAGCATTACTATTCCCTATGATTCCAACAAAAAGGAACAATATAATGAGAGTATTCGTTTTCATTCTTTTAAGCGTCATTTTACCAATCCTTATCTGTGCTTTTGTATCGCATTGATCTAGGCTGCATGTTTAATAACCCCCTAGGCTCTTCTTTCTGTTGGTAATCATTAAGAAACATTTGGTACTCTTGTTCAGACATCTCTTTTGGATTTTCCTTAATTGCATTTTCATTGCTCAATGAACCTGCAGAATTACCATTTTGTTCTTGTTCTTCACCGTCATCACCCTGTTTTTGTGCCTCTTTTTGTTCTGGTGGCTTTTCTTCTTCATTTCCTTGTTCTTCTTGAGCTGATTGATCATCACTATTTTTGTCGCTTTGCTTATCTTTTGCACTCTTTTGCTCCTGCTCTTTTTCTTTGTTTTGATCTTCTCGAGAAGAGCTTGATTCTTGCTCATTTTTATCTTTAGATGTTTTTTGTTTCTCTTGATCCTTTTTCTGCTCATTCTGATTATCTTTTGGAGGTAAAGGACA
>JAOZRY010000814.1 GCA_029939965.1 Bacteroidales bacterium
ATCCCAACTGATAAACTTCATATCGCCAAATTAGAATCCTGGTTTAATGGCCAAAAGGTGTTTGAAACAAAGGACATTGCCAATTTTTACAGGAAATTCGAACCTCATGTAAAACAAACCACAATCAATTGGCGGGTGTATGCATTGGTCCAAACCGGGATATTAAGCCGGGTTGGAAGGGGTAAGTTTATTCTTGGAAAAAACAAAAATTATATTCCGGAGATTTCATCAAAAATGAAATCAGTTTACACTAAAATAAAAAAGGAATTTCCGTTTTTGAAAATTTGTATTTGGCGTACTTCTGCATTTAACGAATTTATGCTACATCAACCTGGTCGTTTTTATCTGCTTATTGAAGTTGAAAAAGAGGCAGTCCAATCGGTATTCTACTTTTTAAGAGAATCAAAATACCCGGTTTTTATTGAGCCTACCAGTAACCTTTTAGAAAAATACATGCCTGCTGATAAGGAAGCATTGATTGTAATGCCTCTGGTATCGGAAGCCCCCATTAATAATATAAAAGGCATAAATACTGCTTCTTTAGAAAAAATATTGGTCGATGCTTTCTGTGATGAAGTGGTTTTTTCAGCTCAACAAGGCACTGAAATGCGGACTATTTTTAAAGAAGCACTCTCTAAATATTCGGTAAACCAGAACAGAATGATTCGGTATGCAGATAGAAGAAGAAAAAAAGAAAGCTTAAAACAATATTTGAATTCCGTAACCAATTTACGGCAGCAATAGTGATTTGCTGCCAATTTATAGATTATGATTATTAGAGATGAAATATCAATTGAATGGATTAATAAAGTTTCGAAGGAGAACCGTAAAGCAGACAAAATCCTTATCGAAAAGGTTATCCGGGCCCTACTTTTGTTGGAAGGACTGGTAAGGCAAAAACTACCATTTGTATTTAAGGGGGGTACCGCATTAATGCTTCACCTAAATTCTAATAAAAGGCTATCCATTGACATAGATATAATGTTACCGGAAGCACCGGATAATCTGAATGAAATTTTAGATAATGTTGTAAAGGAACAAGGCTTTCTATGGAAGGAATTACAACATAGAGATGCACAATCGAAAATTAAAAAGAAACATTATAAGTTTTTCTACACTCCAATTCATAAGTCAAATAAGGAAGAAGAATATGTATTACTCGACATATTATTTGAAGAAATGAATTATTCAAAACTTGTAAAAATCCCGGTTCAGTCAAGCTTTGTGCCAATTGATGATGAACCGGTTTTAGTTGATGTGCCTTGTTTAGAAGATTTACTTGCTGACAAACTAACGGCCTTTGCCCCAAATACAACAGGGATTCCATACTTTAAAAAGGACGACAGTATGAGTATGGAAATTATTAAACAATTATACGACATAGGCAATCTACTGAATGTAGTGAATGATGTTGATATTATCAAATCTACATTTTTCCACTTTGCAGCAAAAGAATTATCCTATCGTCATTTAAAGGGTATAAACGAAAGAGATGTACTGAAAGATATTTTTCAAACTTCGATGTGTATTGTCACGAGGGGTGCTGATGGTAATGGAGATTTTGAACAATTGCAGCTGGGAATACAACGGGTAAGTAGATTTATTTTCTCTGAAAGTTACCATCTGGAAAAAGCGATTGCCCATGCATCAAAAGCCGCTTATTTAGCTTTTTTAATTATGCATGATGTTGTAACATTAGAAAAATTTGAGGGCCCAATGCAAATAAAAGACTGGCTAATTGGCGAACCCATGAACAATAAATTGAATAAATTGAAGAAATCAAATCCTGAATCCTTCTTCTATTGGTATAAAATTTATGAACTTTCGACACAAGTATAATGGAGATGGGCAATAGTTTTTGAAGTTTGCT
>JAOZRY010000161.1 GCA_029939965.1 Bacteroidales bacterium
CAATAATACAATAATACAATAATCAATAACCAATATCCAAACATCCCGAAAAACATGAAACTTATTGATGGCAAAAAAACTGCAGCAAAAATACGGGAAGAAATAAAGGCCGAAGTTGCTCAAATTATCGATAACAACGACTCTGCACCGCATCTTGCTGCCATTTTGGTTGGTGATGATCCTGCCAGCGACACTTATGTTTCGCACAAAGAAAAAGATTGTAAATCGGTGGGCATAATATCTTCGGTATATCGGCTTGGTAAGCATACTACCGAAAAGGAACTTCTCGATACTATAGATTTTATTAACAATGATGAAGAAATTCACGGCTTAATTGTTCAGCTTCCGTTGCCCGATCATATTGATATGAACCGGGTAATTTCCTATATCGACCCTGTAAAGGATGTAGATGGTTTTCATCCTTTGAACATAGGGAAAATGACTATTGGACAATCCACTTATTTGCCAGCTACTCCTTATGGAATTATGGAACTATTAAAAAGGTATGAGATTGATACTTCCGGAAAGCATTGTGTAATATTAGGGAGGAGTAATATTGTTGGTACTCCTATGAGCATTCTTTTATCCAGAAAGTCGGATCCGGGTAATGCTACTGTAACTATGTGCCATAGCCAAACAAAAAACCTAAAGGAAATTACGCGTAGTGCTGACATAATAATTGCTGCAATCGGTCAACCGGAATTTGTTACCAAAGATATGGTGAAGAAAGATGCAGTAATAATTGATGTTGGGATACATCGGATACCTTCTGATAAAACTAAATCAGGATTCAGGCTTATTGGAGATGTGAAATTTGATGAGGTTGCCAAAAATGCTTCAGCAATTACACCTGTTCCGGGTGGAGTAGGCCCGATGACAAGAGTAGCATTGTTACTAAATACACTCAAAGCATTTAAACGCACCCGCGGTTTGTAACTCTTTGATAAATGAGATTATTCTTATTCTTTTCGGGATTCCTGTTTTTTACTTCTCAGATTTTCGCAGATTCTTATATTCTTCTTCAATATTCGGGCGATTCGCTTGAAGTTAGTAATGAAAGTTTAAATGTAATCTCTACACACCCCGAAACCTTTCTTGCACCATTATCATCTGAAATTGACGAAAATTCGGGGCTTATATTTTGGCGCGAAAAGATTTGGACTCACAATGATAGTGGAGGAGACCCTTGTATTTATGCTATCGATACGGCCACCGGTGAAATTCTTCAAACCCTGACTATTAAAAATGCAATGAATTTTGATTGGGAGGATATATCTCAAGATGAAGAGTTTATCTACGTCGGAGATTTTGGGAATAATCGGGGTACTCGTAAAGAGTTGAGAGTGTATAAAATTCCAAAAAAAAATATCCCTGAAAATGGAAACATGGAAATTGATTCTGTTGATGTGATTAGTTTCTCTTATGGGGATCAGCAGGATTTTACCAAACGCACGAACAGGCATAATTTCGACTGTGAGGCTATGGTATCGTTGGGCGAAAATCTCGTCCTGTTTTCAAAAAACTGGGCAGATCAGCAAACAAAAGTATATTTACTTCCAAAGAATCCCGGATCGTATGAGGTTAATCCATACGCAACTTTTAATGCAGAAGGGTTGATAACCGGTGCTGCGCTGAGCCCCGATCATAGTCTCCTTGCTCTTGTTGGTTATGTTGATTATGAATCTTTTATATGGTTGTTCAGTAACTTTGAAGGCAATGACTTCTTTTCGGGCAAAATATTGAGGGTCAATTTTCCTGAGCTTGTTTTTGTGCAAACAGAGGGTGTGTGCTTTATTTCTGATGAACAGATTTTGTTTTCTTGTGAGGAATCAGCAGAGCAGCCTACTTTGTTTTTGGTAAACACAGAGGTGCTGAAAGCAATAGCAATGAGCGGAACGGGAGCTTTTTTATCTACAGATATTGTAATTTCAGGGATGCCTTCGGTGGTATCTAAAAAGCTTAAAGTTGATGTGTTAGAATTACCGGAAACTAATTTTTCTTTTGAGTTGCGCAATACCCGTTGGGATAAACTTTTTGTAGAAAGGGCTGTTAAGAAAAAAAACCAAAAGAAATTCAAACTAACCATCATTACCCGGGATTTAAAAAACGGACTATATTTTTTAAGGATATCCTCCGGTGAGCATACAATAATTAAGAAAGTAAGGGTAGAACATTGATAAAACCAAAAACAAATAATCCCGATCAGGATAATCTTTTGGCTCAAGGTAGAATGCTGCCTCTCATGGAGGAATTTTATACTATTCAGGGAGAGGGTTCCAATACCGGAGAGGCAGCCTGGTTTATTCGGGTTGGAGGGTGCGATGTGGGTTGCAGATGGTGCGATGTAAAAGAATCATGGAATCCTGCACTACATCCACTTACCGATACCAATCAAATTGTGGAGCATGCAGCAGCACAACCGGCAAAAGCAGTAGTTGTTACAGGTGGTGAGCCTCTGATGTATAATATGGATTACTTGTGCAATGAATTAAAAAAGCGTGATATCAAAACCTATCTCGAAACTTCCGGAGCGTATCCGTTAACCGGAAAATGGGACTGGATATGCCTTTCGCCCAAAAAAAATATGATTCCTGTTGGTGATATTACCGAAAAAGCAAACGAGCTGAAGGTGATTATTTATAATGACAATGATATTGCGTGGGCTGAGAAATTTACTGATCAGGTACATAACGGATGCACTTTATTACTACAGCCCGAGTGGAGCCGCTCCAAATACATAACCCCTCTAATTATTGATTACGTAAAACAGAATCCGAAATGGAAAATTTCGATTCAGGCACATAAGTTTATGCGGATACCATAATAATAAGGTGTAAATCCACTTTTTTAGATTCATCGGCATTTCCGCAATTATTCATTAAAACATTTGTTATTCTTGTTATGTTTGAATTTATTTTTTATGAACGGTTCAATACATAAGATGAGAAACACTTTTTGGTTGCTTATTTTTTTATGCCAATTCAATTTAACATTTGGGCAAAACTTTTCAACGCAATCCCGCAGAGCCATCAAACATTTTGAGGAAGGTACCCGAAACTATAATCTAAAATATTTAGATAAAGCAAAAGTGAGCCTTAAAAAAGCCATTAAGGCTGATGTAGATTTTTTAGAAGCATACATGTTGCTCGCCGATGTATTGAAGCTGATGGATGATGCACATGAAGCCCAGATTGTTTATCAGCAGGTTATCCAATTAAACACAGGAAAATATCCCGAAGTTTATTACTTCTCAGGATTGTTGTATTTTGAGTTATCGGAATATTCAAAAGCAATAGCGCAATTACAGGAGTTTTTACATAAAGATGACGGACAAACAAAGTATGTGCAAGATGCAATATTTTATTTGGATTGTTCTGCGTTTGCTATCGAAGCCATTAAAAACCCTGTTCAATTTGAACCCAAAAATATTGGTAACTCTGTAAATTCGGTAAATGATGAATTTATCAACGCAGTGCGTATTGACGGGCTAAAGTTGTTTTTTACCGGCAGGCAAAATAATACCGGATATAAACCCGGAGGTGATGACTTTTATTTTTCGACAAGAACATCTGAAACATATCCATGGCAGCCTTCCCGTAAATTAGGCCCTCCGGTAAATACACCTGGAAATGAAGGCGCTTTAACAATAAGCCCGGATGGGCGATATTTACTTTTTGCAGGATGTGAGTGGCCACAAGGCTATGGAAGTTGCGATATCTATGTGTCGAAACTGTTGGATGGAAAGGCTGAAAAACCATTTAATATCGGGTCTGTTATTAATTCGTCGGCATGGGAATCTCAACCTTCGTTGTCTTCGGATGGGCGCACACTCTATTTTTCGAGTACACGCTCAGGTGGTTTTGGGCAATCAGATATCTGGAAAAGCTATTTGCGTGAAGATGGTGGGTGGACTGCCCCTGAAAATTTGGGTGCAATCATCAATACCAAGGGGTCGGAAATGTCACCTTTTATTCATCCCGACGGGCAAACGCTTTACTTTTCATCAAACAGGCATGTAGGTATTGGAGGAATTGATTTGTTTTTGAGCCGGCTCGACAGTACCGGAATTTGGACAGAACCAGTTAATCTTGGCTATCCGTTAAATACCCCTGGAGATGAAATAAATATTTTTGTGGATGTTGCCGGAAATAAAGGATACATTTCGGCCGATAAGCTGGGTGGCTTTGGTGGTTACGACATTTTTGAGTTTGAAATGCCACAGCAAATTCGCCCCATGCCTGTTACATTTTTAAAAGGTGTAGTTGTGGATGCCATAAGCAAAAAGCCTATCGAATCACTTTTTAGCCTGATAAATCTAAAAACCAATAATGAAATTGTGAGGGCTTTTTCGGATAAGGCTACCGGCGAATTTTTAGTTTGTGTGCCGGTAAATAGCGAATATGCCCTGAACGTATCAAAAGAGAATTATTTATTTTTTTCTGAAAATATTTTTCTTAAAGGAGTAAAAAATAATACCAATCCACACCTTATTAATATAGCACTTAATCCAATTGTTGAAGGTAGCACAGTGGTGCTTCGAAATATTTTTTTTGAATCTGGTAAATTTGATTTACTAAAAGAATCTCTCGTTGAACTGGAAAAGCTGGTTCAGTTTTTAACTCTTAATCCCGGTGTAAGTATTGAGATTAGCGGACACACCGATAATGTGGGTTCAGAAGATTATAACATTGAATTATCTGCCAACAGAGCAAAAGCAGTTTACGAATATTTAATTACAAAAAATATTGCTCCCGATCGCCTGAAATACAAAGGGTATGGCTTTTCAGTTCCAATATCGGTGAATGATACACAACAGGGGCGGGCACAAAACCGACGGACTGAAATAAAAATTAATTAAAAATCATGTAAAAGTGTTCACCCCGTTAAATAATAGCACAAAACGATAATACATTTAACGGTGTAAACTAAATTTCGTACTTTATGAAAGATGCCAAATATTGAAATATTTTTATTACAAGGTTGATAATGATTTGTATCAAATGATTACATTTGCGCCCACTTTTGAAAAACAGACACATATACAATGATCAACATAACATTACCTGATAATAGCATTAAACAATTTAACGAAGGTGTATCCGGTCTTGATATTGCCAGGAGTATTAGCGAGGGTTTGGCTCGTAATGTTCTATCTGCAAAAGTAAATGGTGAAGTTTGGGATGCAACACGTCCAATCTATGAAGACGCTAATATACAGTTGCTAACCTGGAATGATGCTGAAGGAAAGGCTGCTATGTGGCATTCGTCAGCACACCTTATGGCCGAAGCTATTGAAGCTTTGTTTCCCGGAGCAAAATTTGGAATCGGTCCGGATATCGAAAAAGGATTTTATTACGATGTGGATACCGGCGACAGGATAATTACGGATGCTGATTTGCCCAGGATAGAAAAAAAGATGAAGGAGTTGGCAAAGCAGAAACAGACCTTTCAAAGGCGTGAAGTTTCAAAAAGCGATGCCCTCAGTTACTTTAATAATAAAGGCGATGAATACAAACTTGAGCTGATAGATGAGCTTGAAGATGGAAATATCACTTTTTACGAATCAGGTCAGTTTACCGATCTTTGTCGCGGGCCTCACATCCCGAATACCAAAATTATTAAGGCTATAAAACTTACCAGTATTGCTGGTGCCTATTGGCGTGGTGATGAAAAACGCAAGCAGCTTACAAGAATTTACGGAATTACTTTTCCGAAAAATAAAGAGCTTGATGAATATCTTCAAATGATTGAAGAAGCTAAAAAGCGCGATCATAGGAGATTGGGTAAAGACCTTGAGATTTTTACTTTTTCAAATAAAGTTGGTTTAGGGTTGCCACTATGGTTACCCAAGGGTGCTGAACTAAGAGAAAGGCTGGAAAACTTTTTAAAAAAAGTACAAAAAGAAGCAGGGTATGTTCCTGTTATCACACCCCATATCGGAAATGTTGAACTTTACAAAACTTCAGGCCACTATCAGAAATATGGTGAAGAATCTTTCAAACCTATTTCAACACCGGTCGAAGGGGAAGAGTTTTTTCTGAAACCCATGAATTGTCCACATCACTGCGAAATTTATAAACACCGACCCCATTCGTACAAAGATTTACCAATTCGATATTCCGAATTTGGAACTGTGTATCGCTACGAACAAAGTGGCGAATTGCATGGCTTGACCCGTGTAAGAGGATTTACACAAGACGACGCACACATTTTTTGTATGCCCGATCAGGTGAAAGATGAGTTTAAAGGTGTAATGAAAATTGTAGCAAAAATTTTTAAAGCACTCGATTTTGAAAATTTCGTTACACAGATTTCGTTGCGCGATCCCGAAAACAACGAAAAATATATTGGTTCCGACGAGAACTGGGAAAAAGCCGAAAGAGCTATTCTGGAAGTTTCTGAGGAGACGGGACTCGAAACTATTGTAAAATACGGTGAAGCAGCATTTTATGGCCCAAAAATGGATTTCATGGTGAAAGATGCTTTAGGCCGAAGCTGGCAACTTGGAACAATCCAGGTTGATTATAATCTTCCCGATCGATTTGAGTTGGAGTACGTGGGTAGCGATAATGAAAAGCACCGTCCGGTAATGATTCACCGTGCCCCATTTGGTTCTATGGAAAGGTTTGTAGCTGTTTTAATTGAGCATTGTGCCGGAAAATTCCCGTTATGGCTGGCTCCTGATCAGGCTATCATATTGCCAATCAGCGAAAAGTATAACGGCTATGCTGAAAAAGTTTTATCTTTGCTGAAAAATTCAGATATTCGCGCCGAAATTGACACAAGAAGTGAGAAGACCGGGAGGAAAATTCGTGATGCCGAATTGAAAAAAATCCCCTATATGTTAATTGTCGGGGAGAAAGAAG
>JAOZRY010000815.1 GCA_029939965.1 Bacteroidales bacterium
ACATCATTTAAGTTTTTCATTTTGATTTCCTTTGTTTAATTTAACTACAATTTTGTCATTAATACAATTTATTTCCAAAGTTTCCCGTCGTTAATATAATTCTTAGCGTTCATGTACCGCTTGCAGTCGGATTCTGTTTTGAAAGCTTCACCATTTTTGTTTGCATCATTAAGCAAAAAAGAGGTTGCATAAGTATATATAAATACATCCACACTCCATTCGCCAAGAACATAGCAAGGAGATAGAAAAGTGTCTCCTTCTACTGGCTTCCACCTACTATTAACCACCTTGCAGTCAAACTCGCCTGATTTGATTTTGGATTTAATATCTACCACTATATCTGCTTTGTATATAGCCACATTATTACCCCTATCATCTTCATCCATAAGCTTACAGATTAGCTCTTCTAAAAATTCCACCAATTTATACTTGTCTAATTTCATTTAGTCCCCCTTTTTTGGTTTGAAGTTATCGCAGTGTTTCTCAAACTCCTGAACTGTATACTTAATCATACTTCACGCTCCCATATCAGTTCTCCGTCTGGAGATGTTATTTTCATTATATCGAGCATTGTGGTATGCTTCCATTTTAATTGATTATCATATATAACTTTACTAATACTACTGCCATAACTATTTACTATAAATTCTAATTCTTTCACATTATAATACACATTTTTATTCCGCAATATTATCTCACACCCATTAAGCAGCTCCTCGAGCTTCGGGATAGAAGTAGGCTTGATGCGGTAGTTGTAAATTCCATCTATATCAAAGCGGTCATTCATATTCTTTTTTATGTAGTTGTTTGTTCTACGCCATCCACCATTATCGTTAAACTCCACATTCGAGCAATACTCATTACAAGCTTCAAGAAACTCTGCTTTGGTTTTGCCACAGGCTGATAGTTCTTCTTTCTTTGGCTCGACTACTTTGTAATCGCTGTTTTCCTTAGTTGTGATTGTAATGTTCATTTCCCACGCTCCCATATTAGTTCTCCGTCTGGAGATGTTATTTTCATTATGTCGAAGTCTTTAATATAATGGCATAAGTTTTCTTTATATCCAGTATAGCTTAAGTTATCTTCCGACATCAACTCACTACTTATTAGAGCATTAAGCTGATTTAGGTTATAATGTATGTCGCCATTCCGCAACTCTATCTCACAGCCGTTAGGCAAATTATCGAGCTTCGGGGTAGGCGTGGGCTTGATGCGGTAGTTTGCAAAACAAGCAAAAGTATTCAATCCTATCAAGTCAGATAAGCGGGAACATAATGTTCTTTTCCACTCACCTTGCCTTTCGTTAAACTCCACATTAGAGCAATCAGGCTTGCAAGCCTCAAAAAACTCGGCTTTGGTTTTGCCACAGGCTGATAGTTCTTCTTTCTTTGGCTCGACTACTTTGTAATCGCTGTTTTCCTTAGTTGTGATTGTAATGTTCATTTCCTATATCCTCCCATTTTGCTTATTTTTTTATTGAGCTTTTTGATTTGAAACTTTACATCGCTGATTTCATAATTAACTTTTCTTATTTTTGCTTTGCGTGATTTTTTCCCAATAGTGTCTTTTGCCAGCTTTAACTCCCTGTATAACCCTGTGTCTTTGCTTTTATTACCGAGCTTCTTTTTGTATGCTTTACGGCTTGTGATATAGCTTTTTAATACCGCATTGTGAGCTTTGTATTGATTTTTTTGACTTGAGTTGTTTCCAATAGTATAACTCCTGCCTTTATGAGATGCAAGTATCCTAGCTATCCGCTTGTTGGATCGCTTTAATGACTTGATTCGCTTCTTGAGCTTCGATATTTCCTTGTTTTTTTGCGATATGGTTTTGTTTGCAGTCTTTAATAGCTCCGCATTTGATA
>JAOZRY010000816.1 GCA_029939965.1 Bacteroidales bacterium
GTATGGCTGATGCTTTTGAAGTTTCGCTAGAATTCTTGGTTGGAGCTTCGGAAAAACAGGTTAATAAAGAGATGATGAACCGCATTGAAGAAGTGGACAAAATGAAACCCGAAGAAAAAAATATGATCTATACTTTTCTTGATGCGTTTATTACTAAAACTAAACTGCAAACACTATTGTAATAAAGAAGGCTGCCCTTGTGAGACAGCCTTTTCAATTCCATTATACCATTTGCGTAAACCACATACGGTCTATTAACTATAGTCAAAAAGATTTAAAATAATTGGAGCAAAAATTAATGGAATAATTAGCAATAAAAAAATGATTAATCCATAAAGATTTTTTTCTTTTTTACTTTGATTTTCCCACTTCTCCTTGTAAATGTCATATTTGTTTTTAAACCTAAAATCATTTAAAAATGCAATTGCTAAAAGAAGTATAATGTAAACAGGTTTAAATTTATCCATTACAATTTGTCTCTCTGACTGCTCATAGAATTCCAGAAGGAAAAATCCCAGAATATCTGTTAATATTATAACTTGTGACAATGAAACAAGTATTGATGCCCCATAAGAGATTTTCCCTTTTTTTTCAAACCTGAAATACCAAGTTGCTAACCTATAATACATATAGGGATATATACTAAATCCTTTCATAATAAATTTGTTTTAATTAAGGGCGTATAGGACCTGGGCCCCAATGCTCATCCACAAAAACACCAACTCTATCAGTAACAGAAGTTCCTGTCACCATTAATATTCCTATATCAACCGCACCATATGCCCAGCCAACATAAGGAATAAATGTTGCACCACTCAATAGTATGCGAGCACCATCACCTGTAGTAAAAACTCCATCTGAAAATGAATTATAAGTAGTAAGCCCAACTCCAACAAACCCAAATTTCTTAGTTACAGATTTACCAAAATTAACGACATCAGCATTTTTAACTGCTCCACTTAACCGATTAATTAATTCTGTAGTTACCTGAACTGAGCCACCTGTCGCAGCAAGACCAAGAGTGGCTTTTTCGGAATTACTAAAACGGTCATCAAGACCCCCACCAGCCGAGCCCTCGTCTTGGTCCTCACCTTCCCCCTGCAACAAGCTTTTAATATCAATCTCTTCAGATGTTCCTACATAGTAAAACTTGCCTGTTGAAGAGTTGTAATTAACGTAGTGTTTTCCAAACAATATGCCGAGGAACAAGTTAGGATTATACTGTGATGAGTTGCTTATAATATTGTACACCTCACGGGTTGCCTGCTCACTTCCATACTCCGTGTAAGCCCACGAACCATGTTGGCCTTGATAATTAATACCTGCCTCAAATGCCTCACTTCCTGAATTGTAAAAGTAAAGGCCACCGCCTGGAGTCCATAAACCACCAAATTCTGAATTTAATAGTGTGTTTATTGCCTCAGTAGGGGTAACGGTATATCCTGATGGATCAATATATTTAAGCGGGTTATTAAAAACATAGCTGTACCTGTTATGGCCCTGGGAGTGGTTTGGCGCTTGCACAAAGGGGTCGGGGGAGAGGAAGCGTGCAACGAAAGGATCGTAAACACGGCCATTCATATTGATAAGGTTAAACTCATCCAAATGTTCATGGCCGGTGTAGCCTCTGTCAAAAAGATAATTTTCCGGTACATTCTCAAATGACCAGTCATCAGGATTACGTCTTCGGCCCCACGGATCGAAGTTCAATTTTTCCAGCAACTCACCATCTTCGTTGGTGATTGACTGAAACGAACCCAAATAATCTTTGTGGATGTAGTGCATTTGTGTGCCTGTGTTATCTTCTGCAAAAATAGCAAAACTTGTCCGTACGAAGCGAAGCAAGTCCGTATGGATGGATAA
>JAOZRY010000162.1 GCA_029939965.1 Bacteroidales bacterium
TTTAAAAAACAACGCGAACAGGAGTTTCAGCAATACCAAAAAGAGAATACCCTGGCTTATGATGAGTTTGTAAGAAAAGAAAAGGAGGGATTTGAACGCTATAAAAAAGAGGTTGAAAACTATTGGGGTAAAAAAGATGCTAAATTTTCTTCAAACAAGGAGTGGGTAAATTATAGTAATGATAAACAATCGCGTACCAATGTAGATTTTGAGAGCGGAAACGCCTCCATCGAAATTATACTATCGCCCGATGAAGCCGCAGATTCGGAAAAAGTTGCTCAAAAAATGCAGGCAAAAGTACAGGAGCTGATTTTTGACAAATGTTCGGTTTACGATTTTGCAGAAAATAAAGAAGGATCAGATCAACTATTAGATGAGCCTGTGCTTAGCGGACAAATTGCAGATGCTTCCGGACAAATAATTACAGACGAAAATGCCTGGGACTTCATCAAAAAAACCGGAAATCCTGACAATATTAATTATGTTGAAATACAAAAACCTGATGGCACTAAAAGCATCAAAGCAACAATTAACATCCCCCTAATATCTGATCACATGTTGGTAAGGGCAACAAAATACCGGGAAACCATTATGGGCTATGCTACACAATTTAACTTGCCCCGCAGCCTTGTTTTTGCCATCATCGATACCGAATCATCTTTCAACCCAATGGCTCGTTCCTATATTCCGGCGTATGGCCTCATGCAAATTGTTCCAAAATTTGCAGGCAGAGATGCTTATCTTCATATTTATAAAAGAGATACAATCCTTACATCCGATTATTTATTTGAGCCGAAGAATAATATAGAATTGGGTGCCGGATATTTCAACAAATTAATGACCCATTATTTTAAAGGTGTCAACAAATTAGATTGCCGTATGCTTTGTTCGGTGGCAGCATACAATACCGGAAGCCGTAATTTTTATAAAGCTTTTCCCGAACCCACAAAAACCGAGATTATTCAACGTGTCAACACCATGACCTACGAACAGTTATTTGATTTCCTTCGGGAAAATTTACCTTATTCCGAAACAAGAAATTATATTGTAAAAGTGGATAATAAAATTAAGCAATACCAAAAATGGATCGAATCAAACCAATAAAAACCTTATACCATGAACATAATTAAAAAGCTTTTTCTTATCGTAATTATTCTCAACACAATTGCAATAACAGGCCTGTATGCCCAAACATTTGAAGAGTACAAAAAACAACGACAACAGGAATTACAAAAGTTTAAAGATGAACGTGAAAAACAAATTCAAAATCTGGCCAACGAATTTGACAAATATGTTGAAAAACAGGATCGGGAATTTACTGAATATCTAAAGGAACGTTGGCGGGAGTTTGAGGTATTTCAAGGTATTGAGGCCCCCGAAGAGCCAAAGCCCGATGATGCACCGATTTTTAAGGAGCTTGAACGTCCGAGGCCTCCAACATCTATCCCCACAATAAAACCTGCTTTGGAGCAGCCCCCATCAATTGTTCCCAGCCCCATCTTACCCAGAGTTACAAAACAAGAACCTTCCAATTTTCCGGTTTCTGAAACAAATTTCGATTTCTATGGATTTCCGGTTATTGCAGATTATGATACCGAATTTTCAAATATCCGGTTAGAAGGCGAAATAGATGAAGAGGCTATAAGCAGCATCTTTAATCAACTCAGCACCACTAATTACAACAATTTGTTAGAGCAATTATTTGGATACACCGAGCTGATGAATCTAAATGACTGGGGCTATTACATGCTTATAAAAAGCACTTCGGAATCGTTAAGTAGCAATAACCAAAACATGCAGAAAGTATTTACCTGGTTTTTGCTTATTCGTTCGGGCTATAAAGCAAAGATTGCCTATTACGAAAATGATGTTTTTTTGCTGCTGCCCTTCCGAAATCAGGTGTATGGTGTAAACTTTTTTAATTTGAATGGCACGAAATATTACCTGATGGATGGGGATTTGAATGATATCTACACTTATGAAAAAGATTTCCCTGAAGCCCAAAAATCCTTCGATCTGAATTTGTACAAATCAGTTTCGCTCGGAGATGATTATGCAATTAGAGATGTGCATTTTGAGTACCTCGCAAAAGAGATAAACATTCCTGTTGAATACAGCGAAAATCTTGTTGATTTTTACAAGAATTATCCTTTGGCCGACATCAAAGTTTATTTTGATGCCGTGGTTTCTACAAAAGCCAAAATCTCACTTTCGGAAGCTTTTATTCCGCTAATCGACGATAAATCAGAACTCGAAGCTGTAAACTTATTATTGCGTTTTGTGCAATCCGGCTTTGCCTACCAAACCGATCAGGAGCAGTTTGGCTACGAAAAGTTCTTTTTTGCCGAAGAGGCTTTCTATTATCCCTACTGCGATTGCGAAGATCGCTCTGTTCTGTTTGCCTACCTCGTACAGGAACTTCTCGGATTAAATGTTATCGGGCTAAATTACCCCGGGCACGTAGCAACTGCGGTTTGTTTTAATAAAGATGTGGCAGGCGATTACATAATGTTTGAAGGAAAAAAATATATAGTTTCGGATCCAACATACATCAACGCTCCGGTAGGTTTAACCATGCCTGAGTATAAAACAGTACAAGCTGAAATTATTGAACTGGATAATAAGTATGTTGATGGAAACCAAAAAAGGTATTTGTGGGATGATGTAATTGCCGGGGGTGGCCGACGTGGAGATAATGGAAGGGATATGATTTTGAATGATAATGGTTCGGGGTTGGTAACAGGATATTTTATCAACTCCTTTAACTTTGGTAACATTAATAAAACCGGTAGTGAAAAACCTTCGATGTTTACGATGATGATTGATGACGAAAATAATCCAATATGGTTTAATAGTAGCGAGGGAGAGGGTATGGCCATGGCCTATAATATTGCCCGTGATGGTGATGATAATTACTATGTGGCAGGAACTTATAAAGGTGAGATAGAGTTGGACGGTGAAAAAATTATAAGTGAAAATGAAAACCCGGATGTTTTTTTGGCCAAATACAACAGTGGTGGCAACTTGCTTTGGCTCAATAATGCCAACATCGATACCGCCAACAAAACCAATGAACCTGGTAATACTTTTCTAAATTTTGTAATAACGTTTGCCGACAATGGAACTCACATCGCCAATGAACTTTATTTCGAAACTGCTGATTTTTCGAATTATGGAATTTCTATTTTACAATCAGGAGAAGTTGTTGTAGCCGGAGCTTTTAACAAAACTACGGGCATGAATAAAAAGGAAATCTCTTTTGATGCACTCGGAGATTTTAATGCCGTTGAAGCACTTAAATCGAAAAATGATATGCTTATTACCGAAAAATACGAAAAAAGTATTGCCGGGCTTTTTGCAGTTATATATCTTGTGCAAAGCAGTGGAATTTCAATACCCGGATCGGCTGCCATGGAGGTTATAAACAAATACAACCCAAAGTTTAAAACCGATTCGCCTAATCTTTACAAATCCATCGGAAAAATTCAATTTATTAAAAACGAAGAAGGAGTAGTAACAATTAAAACAGATGGCAATAAAGGTCTTTCCATCGACATGATGCGGATAAATAACGATGCCCGGATAAAAATTTCGATGCTCGAAAATGGTGATGCCCGCATCGATGTACTATCAGGTATCAGAGTAGGCAAAGCAATGTGGTGGTACGATTTAAACTACATATTGATGTATAAGCAAAATGGCGATTTGATGTTTGATTACGATACTGATCATTCCCAAACGGTAATCAATTTGAAGATTGATATTTTGTATTAATAAAGTGTTAGCCTGTTATATTTCCGATAAAACTCACAATACTCTTTCTGAGGGTTTTGATCTGGTTTATTTTTTGTCCGCCATTTAATACTCTGATTTGATGTTTCAGACTAATGTAAAAATCGTTGATGTTGAGAGCCAGCTTCCCGAAAACAGGAAGGGTAAGCAGGTAAACAGCCGAGATTATAAAACTACCTGAAATTAGCCAAACCACACCCCACTGGATGAGTAAAAATAGTGGGATTAAAATAATCCAGGCCACAAATTCAACGGTTGCCCAAAAAACTTTGTCTTTTATATTTTTACGAATCAAAACCGAGGGGAGATAAAACCCAAGGAAAAAATTAAGCCATCCATATAAAAATACAGGCAAAGTTAATCCTGCCAGAAAAGCATTAAAAATTGTTTTACCAAAAGTAGTTTTCCCTGAAAATGCGCGATCAGAGAGTTTTAGCTTACTAAGTAAATTCTGATATTTGGTTGTTCGGCCAAACAGTTCCGCTGCATCTTCCGGATTTTTCTCTTCCCAGGCTTCAACCTGTGCAATAAATTCCTGATCTCTTTTTAACTGTTCATTCGGGTTCAGAGATTTGGCATTGTTGTTCCCTGCTATTTCCCGCAACATCTCATAATCCTCGTAATGTGTTTTGCTTTTTATGTGAATAGTAAGCGAAATCAGTTTTGCGTAAATTTTCTTACGCAAAGCAATAGTGGCCGCCGTGGGGTTGTTTCTGTATTCTTCGGCATAATCTTTTAATAAAACAGGTTCACCGAAGTTAACAATCAAATCGCGGTTGTATTTATTGTAGTGGCTGTAGTACAAGCCAATTGGAATAATTTGGATGCCGAGTTCAAAGTTTTCACGATCTTCGGCCATAAACGCAATGCGAGGTACAGCTTTTTTGTGTGCTAACGATTGCCTCTTAAACGAATGTTGTCCTTCGGGGAAAACCGCCAGCGACTTGTTGTTTTTCAAAACCCTGATGGCTAATTCAAAAACCCCATCATTCTTTTCCAAATTATCCTTCCCATCCCTGATCCTGTAAACCGGACTCATTTTTAGAAAGAACAATATCCTGCTAATAATTTTGCCGCTAAAAATATCGGCTCTTGCCAACCATGTAGGTTGCTGCTGACTTGATAACAATACAGCCATGGCATCCATCAATGCATTTTGATGATTGGGAGCAAAAATGACAGGGGCGTTTTTCGGAATGTTTTTTAGCCCGTTTATAGTAATACGACGATGAATAAGCCTGTGTAGAAATCTGGTGTAAACCCTTAGCAAGTCATAACCGAACGAATATTTTTCATGCTTCATGTGCAAGTAATTTTTTTGCGCGACCAGATTGTTGCCAGGGTAAGACCACTTATAATGTGCCAAATCCCCCACCATGCCGCGATGATTGTCATACCTCCCAGATTCATTTCTGGAGGAAATATATTTGGGTTAAACATCAGTGCCAAAGCCAACCCCGAATTTTGAATACCCGTTTCGATAGTAGTAGAACGACGGTCGGATTGTGGCAGCCGCATTACTGTGCCGGCAACAAATCCGGTACCCAAAGCAAGAATATTATGAATGAGTACAATCAGAAATACAAATTGAATATAATTGCGGAAATGATCAAAATTTGCTGAAAGCAGAAGTACAACCAATCCTATAAAAAACAAAATAGAGATGCTTTTAATAGGCTTTTTAATTTTTGAGGTTACTTTCGGAAATTTGGTGGAAACAAAAACTCCCAAAATTACCGGAAGTCCCAGCAATAAAAACACTGTTTGAAAAACCTGCAATTTATCAATGGTGATAGGTCTTAGCAACTCACCAGCCGAATTGTTGTAATGCTGTATGTAAAGATCGCCCCAAAGCGAAAAATTAAATGGTGTCATAAAAATTGCAGCAATTGTTGCTGTTGCCGTCAGGGTAATAGAAAGTGCTATATTGCCTTTGGCACCGGCACTCATAAAGTTAGATATATTTCCTCCCGGACAGGCTGCCACCAGAATCATTCCAAGCGCAACAGTAGCCGTAAGGTTCAATGAAATTACCAGCAAAAATGTTAAAACCGGAAGCAGGATAAATTGAGATACAACGCCCGTAATAAAAGATTTGGGTTTGGATAAAACAGCCTTAAAATGCGAAAGGTTGATGTCTAATGCAATCCCAAACATAATAAAAGCCAAAGCTATGTTCAGAATGTGTACCCCTCCTGCCGAGAAATTAAGTTGAATAGTATCAAGTGCCTCTAATGAGTTGTGCATGATGGATTAAAAAGCAGCAAATGTAGGCATCTTTCAAAAAGAGCAAAAATTTAGTTTACCCCGTTAAATTTATTATTGTTTTGTGCTATTATTTCACGGGGTTTACACTTTTACATGATTTTCAATAAACCATATTTTTTTACACACACAAAATGTAAACCCTGTGAATGAAAGATATTCTGGATGATGAAATGGATAGTGATAATTTTACGCTCCGGTTTATTAACGCATTAGATGGCGAAGCCATTAAAGACGGCATCGTTAGTATTGATGGAATTGGTGAGTTTAAAACGGAGAGATTAATCTAACGTATTATATTACAAGCGAAAACTAAACCAATAAAAATCCTGAATATTAATTCTGTTCAACTTATTTCGTTATAATCCCTAACCCGGAAAAGAGATTGAATAACGTATAAATAAGTTACTGATTTTGAAGATGTTTTTTTGGGCGGCTACGGGCTTTCCGTTTGTAGTTGCCTTGTGCCCGCTGTATTTTTGTAAGCCGTACGTGGGCTTACAGCCTACGCCGGCCAACAAAAATATCAGCGGCCACTTCCGGCAAGCTACCACTCCAATCCCTGCCGCTCGGCACTACGAGGCAACGAGTTTGAATGAGTTTGTTAGGAATTATTGAATCTTATTTAAAATCGTTGGTTAATCGTAATAAAAATCAGACATCCTTACCTTAGTTCTATAATTCAATCCGTTATGCAATTTCATTCGTAAAATAGAATTGTCGCATTTCATAATTCGTAAACATGAAACAGGGTTCAATTGCCCCGTTCTTTAGAGCGGGGATT
>JAOZRY010000817.1:0-1250 GCA_029939965.1 Bacteroidales bacterium
TGGCTTTTAGTTTTGGGTCTATTAATTCTGCTCTTGTTTCGGCTTCGTTCATTTGTTGAATATAATATTAAAATAAACTTTGTTGTAATTCTATTGGCGGATGAAAAGTCCCAATAATTACAAATCCATTTGGTGCTCTTAACTGATTCAACTTAGTTGTACCCAAAAAGAAGTGGAGTTCTTTTGTTTTTGCAAAATCATCCCAATACTTCTTCTTAACATCTTCGCAAGTAGCTTTCTCATCTCCATTGTTTCTTTTTAAACAATTCCAAAAAAGTGCTCCTACTTCCCAATCTTCATTCATTAATGTACTTTCTCTTCCATTGCAATCTGCAAAAACATAACTGAATTTATAGGGAAGTTTCTTCACAACTTCAAAATCACTTTTATCTTCAAAAAGATTACCCTGTTGTAGTGTTGCCTTTTGTTTATCGCTCCATTCACGAGCAGATTTTTCAACAATAAAATCTTTAACTATTGTTGGTTTAAAAACTGCTAAAGAAGTGTGTTTTCCTTGTTCTTTTGATTCATTAATTAACTGAGTCAAATCCGTATAAACATTCTGCAATACAATTTTTTTTCGTTTTGCCCAATTATATTTGGTGTCTAATTTTTCGCCAAACACAATTAAATCATCAGAATTAATATTTTTTGGACGAAAACTCTCTGGTCTAAAATCACTTGTATTTTTAACTAAATCCATTTCAACCCATTGGTATTTGGGATACTGCTTTGCATAAGGCAGTTTTCGAAATGGCACTGGATAAATCCTAATCCATTCTCCATTTTCTTTTAAACCTGCCGTACAGACAGTTTCGTCATATTTTGTAGATATTGAGGGATATGTTTTTACTGTTATTAACACACGTGTTTTGGCCATTATATATGTTTTACCTTATAATTAAACCCTTTTAAATTTGTAATAGATTCTGCTAAATGCTTTCTGTGGCATTGGTGTATGTTTTTCTCAAAACAAGTAAGTGCAATTCGTTTTTGGTCTTTTAGCAGTTTAAAGATTTCTTGTTGTTTATCTGTTTCGTTTACCAAAACAGTTTGTTTATATTCCTCAAACAGCAAATCGTAATCAGATTGGCTTTTCAGTTCCTTTCTCTTTTCGGACTGAATACCTACTTCGGGGATATGTACAAACCAAATACCTACACCCTCGCAGGCATTTTTTAATTGCGATTTGCTAAACCCATATTTCATACTATATGAATTCTTGCGCACATCGCATAATACTTGCACAT
>JAOZRY010000817.1:1260-1861 GCA_029939965.1 Bacteroidales bacterium
GTTAATTATCAATTTGTTTAAATAGTTCTCTAAAGAGATGCCCTCATATCCAATAGTAAACAGTATTGTCTCACTTCCAATACGTTTTTGCAATTCAACTTTGTTTAATTCTTGTTTGTTAAGCAGCTTTTCTACAATGGTACTTTTAGTTGCATAGTATGGATAATTCAGGTAGGTGAACTTTATTAAATCGTTTGAGCTTAGCTCTCCGAATTGGTTTTTTATTTGAGATACAATTGCCTTGTCTTCTGGTTTTAATAAATCAAAATATACAGTATCGTCTATGGCCTCCCAAGTGTTATCTTGCTCGCTCACCAATTCATACTTTGTTAAGGTATGCAAATCGGCATTTGCTTGAAACGAGAAACACCCAAACTTGTAAGGCACAAAGTCGTAACATTTTTTCTCTTGTTGACGAGTAAGTAAAAACAGCAATTTCTGCAAACTAAATTTCTCTAATTTGCCATCAAACTCCTGCAATAATGCCAACAACAATTTTCTTCTGTAATACATTCCTTTCATAATCTATTCTCTACAATTCCCCATTAAACGCTTTTTGCAATACACTCTTTTTCAATTCCTCCAAATCTACAATTTTTTG
>JAOZRY010000818.1 GCA_029939965.1 Bacteroidales bacterium
CATTGAAGCATTAAATCATTCTATCATTGAATCATTTTTGTATGTCCCACCAAATTAGTAGTAGAACCATAATATTTAAACAATGAAATTTTTAAAATCTATCCTTTTTTTATCAATCATTCTTCCACAATTTCTTTATGGTCAGGATGATTCAAAACCGGATTATGGTACATTTTCGATAGAAGGTCATTTGCAATATCTCGAAAATGTATGGATTCAGCCGAATACCGAAAAGTGGGCAACTATGGGATCGCTTAACAACCGGTTGGATTTTGAATGGTATAAGGGTGATATTACCGCAAATATTGGTATGCGCAATATTATCAACTACGGACAAATGGTTTATGATTACTACCCATACCTTGCCGATCAGGCCACCAAGGATTTTGGCCTTATGAACCTTACCAAAAAGTGGAGCAGCGATTCATCCTATTATTTTTTCACTAACATCGACCGGGCTAACCTGAGTTTTACACACAAAAATCTGGAGGTCATTGCCGGCCGCCAACGCATTAACTGGGGAACAAATTTGGTATGGAATCCTAACGATATTTTCAACACTTTCAACTATTTCAATTTCGATTATGTAGAACGACCGGGGTGCGATGCGCTGAAAGCACAATACTACACCGGCATGGCATCGTCAGCACAATTGGCCTGGAAAATTGATTCGGACAATAAACACACCATTGCCGGAATGTATAAATTTAACAAATGGAATTACGATTTTCAGTTTTTGGGCGGAGTAATCCGCGACGATATAGTTGTGGGTGCAGGATGGTCAGGACAAATAAAAGGTGCCGGCTTTAACGGTGAAGCCTCCTGGTTTTACCCAACCGAAAATAAGCCTAACGAAAACAACAACAGTGTTGTAGTAGCCTCTGCAGGGGCAAACTATACTTTCACAAATAGCCTTTACCTACACGCCAGTGCCATATACAACAGCGATGGTACTACAGGAAAAGCAGACATGGGAAATGGAATTATTATCAACCGCGACATTAGCGCCAAAACACTTACACCTTCGCGGATGGAACTGTTCGGTGAGGCTGCTTATCAAATATCACCATTAATCAGGGGAACAATTGCCGGAATTATTAACCCTTATGATGGATCTTCATTTATCGGCCCTTCAATGGATATATCCCTAACAGATAATATTGGACTTTTGCTAATCGCCCAACTATTTTTTGGAGAGGAGCAAACAGAATATGGTGAGACCGGTCAATTGGTTTATGGAAGATTAAAATGGGATTTTTAATTATCGGAATTATTTTTACATTATTTTTATCTCATTTAAAACAGGAGGTTACGATGAATAAAATTATTGCAATAACAGTTATAAGCCTGATAACAATTTCATGCTACGGGTTTAACAACACACACACCACAGAACCCTTCCCAACTTCTGACACACTAACCATCAATTCCGGCGATTCTACCGAATATGAAATCAGTTTTATGTTATCGATTGGAATAATCGTGTTATAGAAAGTATGCATACACCGCCTTTTGAAAACCGCATCGACTATGATCCAACCATCGATTATGGACTTGAGGTAAATTACCAGCTTTATTGGTATTTCAAATTTATGCAACACAAATATGGTATAAATCTCAGGGGAATTGGAAAGGACAGGTAAAACCAATTTACTAAGGGCTATAATCGCTATCTTCGATCTGTAAAAAACAGGCATCATATTATGATGAAAAAGCAACTGCTGTTGCTAATCTGGTTTTAATCAGATTTCCTTACAAGGGCAGGAAGCCGGTTATGGCATTTTATGATGGATAAAAGGCTGGACATCAATAATATTTAAAAATGAGGTTAATAGTTGGTATAGGTAATTTAACTATACA
>JAOZRY010000819.1 GCA_029939965.1 Bacteroidales bacterium
CGAGAAAAAATTTAGTAAAAAAGTAAAAGCCAAAGCTGCTTATTATAATCAAACCTATAACAAGAATGTGTTAGAAGATAATATTTATGACGATCATGAATTGGTTTATGCAAATATTGCAGTACTTGATTTTACCTACAAATTTGATCGCAAAAATTCGATAAGAACAGAATTACAGGGATTGTGGACTAAAGAAGATGATGGCGACTGGATGGCAATCCTGCTCGAATACAGTGTTTCGCCAAAGTGGTTTTTCTCAGTTCAGGATGAATTTAACTATGGAAACCCAGATGATGACATGAAAATTCATTATTACAACATTTCCTTTGGTTACAGCCAGAAGTCAAACAGAATCTCTTTACGGTATGGCCGACAACGTGAGGGCTTACTTTGCGTTGGTGGTGTTTGCCGAAATGTTCCTGCATCAACCGGATTAACTTTAACGATTACAAGTTCATTCTAACCATATAAACTCAATAACGATGAAAAGATTAACATATCTATTTGTATTTTCAATATTATTTGGGACAGTTTGGATGGCCTGTGATAAAATTGAAGAACCTTTTTCACTTATAAATGAATCGGATTTCCCTGAAAACCCTGACGACACACTATTTTTTGTAGATTCAATTTCGGTATTACACACCCAGGTACTACTTGAAGACTTTACAGGTCATCTTTGTGTAAACTGCCCGGAAGCAGCAAAACTGGCTCACGATCTTGCCGAAGATTTAGATCATAAACTCATTATTTATGCCGTTCATGCAGGAAATTTTGCTGAGCCGGTTCCCGAAACAATTTTCGATACAGATTTCAGAACAGATGTGGGCGAAAGTCTTAATACCGATTATTCAATTTTCGCCAACCCGTTAGCAATGATCAACAGGGTGGAAAATAATGGATTGATTCAAATATTTATGGATAGCTGGGAAACGGTTGTAATGGATGAATTACAAAAGCCCAATGTAGTAAACATGAAACTATGCAATACATGGTATCCCAACTTTAAGTTAGTTATTGTAGAAATTGAAACTGAATTCCTTGCCCAGCCTGAGGGGCAGTACAAATTAGTTGTTTACATTGCGGAAGATCTAATTGAAGCACCCCAACTAAATAATGATCCTGCCATTGGTGGCGATACGCTTTTTAATTATATACACCGAAACGTACTGCGCGATGCTGTAAACTCAACTTACGGTGATTTTTTAGGTGATAATAATGGAGAGGTAACTACAGGTGAGGTTTACACCAATATTTACCGATATAATGTTAACAGCGAATGGGTAACCAAAAATTGCCGCATCATTGCTTATGTTGGAAAATTTGATGAAACACTTAACTTAATTGAGATTGTTCAGGTTGCTGAACTTGAGATAAAAGTTGATGAATAAACCGAAATAGATTCTAATTCAATTTATGATTTATTATTTATGATTTATTATTGAAACCGCAAACGGGAAACAAACATCGTTAACATGTTAGCGTTAGTGGCTTTTTAAGAGCCTATATAAAAAGCCATCTCAATTTATAGGGATGGCTTTTTTTTATTACCCCGATTCCTCCGCTGAATTATCAATACTACCTATTTCCTCTGTATCCTTTTCGGATTATCAGTTATGAAATTCTTCCAACTGTTATAATTTTTCTGTGAAGAAACCATTCCTTTATTAAAATAGTGACAAACAGCAGCAGCCAAACCATCGGTTGCATCAAAATATTCGGGTGAATTATCAAAAGTCAGCAGATTATTTAGCATCGCTGCAACCTGCTCTTTTGATGCATTTCCGTTTCCCGTTATCGACCTTTTAATTTCGCGGGGCGAATACTCAGTAATAGGAATATCTCTGTAAAGCGCAG
>JAOZRY010000820.1 GCA_029939965.1 Bacteroidales bacterium
TTGAGTACGGTATTGGATGGAAGTGCTTCGGGTGGTGAGCAGGATTATATATACGAATGGTCACCTGCCGATGATTTGAACAATCCCGGAATTGCCAATCCAACAGCGTCTCCTGACGTAACCACAATTTTTACACTTACTGTTACTGATGAAAACGGTTGCGTGGAAACTGACCAGGTTTCGGTGGAAGTTAATCCACTGCCCGGACCATTCGCATTTAATACAAACATTTTCGGTGGCGCAAAGTAGTTAATAATTCCCATATTTCACTCCAAATTCTGTATTTTTCTTCTGCTTTGACTTTTCCAGCCAATTGTAAAAAGCAGTTAATAAGCCATATACGCATTTTGTCTGTTTCACTAACTATCATTTATTGTATTTTTTCGGTTAATAAGTGTCAGTAATTGCGGCACAAATAGAGTTGCTACATTTTGTGCTAACGTTCAATCATACAGGCAAGTAAAAATAAGGGGGCAAAAAAAATTAAAAAAAGGTGTGCGTTAAATGCTGACCAATAAAAATATAATTCTATATTTGCCGTGATTTTAACACTGACATAAATTTAAAAATCATGGCAATTTTCAGCAAAGAATTTATAAAATACACACAAAATTTGTATTCACGTAAAAAATCATTTTGTGATTTTGATGATGATCCGATTTTATCCCTGGGAAAAATATGCGCAGTTGGCCCTACCTTAAATAACCCTTACGCTCATACTGAGGATCAAATTAAGAATGCAGAAATTTTATATTCACGCTTTGGTTTTGTTGGAATTATTAAGGCGTATTTTGGAGGGCCGATCACCGATAACTTTATTGATCCTGAAAACGAAAGAAAAGTATATATCCTAAAAACAGGATTAAAAGCGTTGCCGGCAACAAAGGCAGAAATATTATTGAAAGGGTTTAATTTAAAAGATTTAACACTTGAAGGGGTAAAGCAAGTATATGCCTCTTATGGTTTAGGCCGTGGAGATAATAATTTGTTGTCCGAATTAGATTTTCTTTCAATTAACCATAGGGTCAAAACCTTGTCCGACCTCTTAAAAGAACCTGTTGGCAGTAAAAAATTGCAAAGGATACAAAACCGTTTTATAGCTTTATTGAATTATAGCGAAGCCAACAATGGAGACAAAAAACCGGCAATTATCAAAAGTATGTCCCGGACGCTTTTTTATATGTATCATAATCAGGTACAAAAATACGGCATGATAGGTTTGTTTGATAAAAGCAAACAAGTAATCCGTGTATCTCGAATTGGGGCAAAACACGAGACTAATATTATTATGCACCGCATACAACATCCTGCAACTTCAAAAAGATATTACATTAATTATCTTGCATACAATGGGATTCAAATAGATAGGAGCACTATTTCTAAGTTATTGAAACGCTGGAATGTATCAGGGTTTCAATCAGTTTATTTAAGTAACCTAAAACGTTTAGAGGAGAGTGAATTGGCAGGGGCACAAACATCATCGGCTTTACCGGAAGAAACATCGCCAATACAGAGACATGTATTTGACAATTATCTCGGTCTTTTGGAAGGGTTATCATCAAGCAATTTATTTATTGATGCCCCCGGACTTCCTGTAATATGGTATTATCTTGAAAAACTTGGTATTTTTCCAATCTTGCACCAAATGGGTTATGCCCGGAACGAAGAGGGCTGTAAATATAGTTGGTTTGAATATTTTTTGTACACCGTGGCACGTATTTTTTATGGGATCCCAACTTATGGGGCGAGCTGTTTACATCAAGAGCCATCGTTAACATTTTTTACCGGATTAATAAAAGCCCCATCATTAAGTAGTCTTCTTGAAAAATTGGACAGTATGCCGGAAACGGACGTTT
>JAOZRY010000163.1 GCA_029939965.1 Bacteroidales bacterium
TGGGGAGTGGTTGAGTGGTTGAGTGGTTGAGAGGGTGAGGTTGAGAGGTTGTGGTTGAGGTTGAGAGGTTGAGGTTGAGAGGGAGAGGTTGAGAGGGGAGAGGTTGAGGTTGTGAGAGAATGGAGAAGGGAGAGGGGAGAGGGAATGAGATTGATCTATAAAATTCAGACCTTAGTAATTTTAGTTTTTTCGTAAACACGGATTTTCACGGTAGAAAATCCACTGTGCTTTTAAGAGTAAGTTGCTACTTCAAAAATTTATAACCCCTTACTTACCTTAAACTATATTGTTGTAATGCCAGCGTCTTTTATTAAATATTGTGTTGCTCCGCTCACAAAGAACGGGGTAATTGAACCCTGTTTCATATTTACGAATTATGAAATGCGACAATTCTATTTTATGAATATAATGGCATAATATATCGACTTATGGAGATAAGGTAAGTGTTTTTGATTTTTAACAAAATATCCTGTCGATTATATTTTCAGTTTTTTTCTCGATTCTTTCAAAAAGCTCACTCTCAAAGGCAGCGAATTCCGTTTTATCCCTGCTGAATTTAATTCTGCCATTTTCGAGATAATGAATCCTGTCGCAAAGGTTTGTGAGGGTTTCTATAATGTGTGAAGTTACAATAATGGTTTTGCCATTTTCTTTCATTTTAAGGAGTAGGGTTCTAACGGTTCTGTTTGTTTCAATGTCGAGATTGTTGAAAGGTTCATCAAGAATCATTATTGGTTTGTTTTGCTTAAGAACGCTCATCAATGCAAGTTTTTTTTTCATCCCCGACGAATATTCATCTATAACCTGGTGGAGTGGCAATCCGAATAATTCGTTCCAGTGGCGGGTATTAAAAAGTTCATTCTGAAAAAGAGATAAATATTCGCGCCCTGTGATGTATGGGTAGAAATAGTTTTCGGTGGTAAGGTAAGAGATGTGTTTTTTGTTGATGTTGCAATTTTTGCTGGTAATGATACCTTTCTCCGGTTTTTTTAATCCGAACAAAGTATTTAGCAGGGTAGTTTTTCCTGAGCCATTCAGGCCGGCAATTCCGTGAATTTTTCCCTCCTCAATTTCGAGGTTTAGCCCGTGTAAAATTCTGGGTTTATTTTGGTAGGAAACAGTTAAATTATTAATCGAAATCATGCAAAAAAAGTTTCAGATTAGAAATGGCTTTAAAGTAAAACCAAAGTGTAAGCAACCAAACCAGAGGCAGGAAAACAGGAATAATAATCCCGATAACCCCCATTGCAGAAAAGGCTTCTACTCCCCCCGGTTTTTGGCCGGGTTGATACCAGGCATATTTTAGTATAATAAAATAAAAGTGTAACGAAATAATTAAAATAAACTCTACCACCACAATGTACCAAATTTCGGGGTGGAGAACCAAAAACGCCGTTATTAACGGAAAGCAGAGGATAGAAAAAATGAGTAGATGAATTCTGAATTTTGTGATTAAGAATTTTCCGGGCGGTTGCTCCGATGAGAGTAGCATAGGCAACGACTCGCCGGTTTCGAAAAATTTTAATGGAAAAATGCCCAAAACTAAAAGAGCAAGCGGCACAGCACCCTGAAAATATGAAAACAGTATTCCGGCTATCCAAACCGGAATTATTATGAAAAGGTTTCTTCTTACCCCTGCTTTCCATTCAAAGGCTTTTTCAGGAATAATTTTTTGGAGTTTTGTGTTTAAAGTTTTGTATTGAATTTTGAGATTGTAAAATGGAATAAAATAAATACCGGTTAGCAGCACAACAAGCAGAACCCGGTTTTGGAGGTAAATTAGTAAAGCGGCAATCGGAATAGAAAGCAAATAATACTCGATTCGTAAGATTGTTTTGTGTTTATGGAAATTAATTTTTAGGAATGTTTTGTCTTTTCTATGTGCCTGGAGGGTGAAAATGAACAATAAAAAACCGCCGATAGCCAATTGCATTTGGTCGCTTTTTAGGAGCAACGACAGTAATGCCAAAAATGCGCCTGTTAAAATTGCCAACAAAAAAACGAACCTGAAGATTCCAAGCCCTTCAAGCATTCGTTGTAGTTGACGTAATCGGATAAACAGAAATGGTTTAAGCAAATTAAATATCACAAAAAAAATTATTGAAAAGTGAAAATGCAGGGATGGTAACGTTTAAACAATAGTTCTCAGTATTTTTTATTAATCATATCACTTTGTGCGCCCCGTTTTCATGGACGTGATATTGGAGTTGGGCTATGAAGGGTTGCCGATTTCGAAGCACCGAAATATTAGTGCACTGAAAATGCTGTAAATACTTTAAAAGCCTTGCATTAAAAACTGAAAAGCGAATCGTATTGGATTGACAATAAGCAATGTGTTGGTTTTTCAGCAGCTCCTAAATAACTCCCAAAAATGAATTTCTCCCATCTAACCTCAACCTCTCAACCTCAACCTCTCAACCTCAACCTCAACCTCAACCTCTCCCTCTCAACCTCTCCCTCTCAACCTCTCTCCCTCTCAACCTCAACCTCAACCTCTCCCCTCTCCCCTCTCTATCCATCGTACTTCAGCAAAAATTTTGGATTAACAGCTTTAAACGAAAACCTTTCTCCACCAATAAATTGTTCTTTGTGCGAACGTATTACAATGCCTTCGCGCCAACCTTTCGGGTTTATCAACGATTTACCTATCGACTTTTCGACCAACAGGTTAATGTCGTTCTCCAACAAATATTCCTCCTCAATTATCGGAACAGTTTTTAATTTCAGGGTTTCCATAAGCGAAACAAATTCTTTAAAATCAAGGTATTTATAAGCATCTATATCAAATATATTGAAAAAGAAAACGGTTTGCCCCCTCAATTTAAGCGTATTTTTTTGTATTCCTTCGCCAACAATTTCGGCTTGCAATGCATAATTCTTGTTCAACAGTCGCAACTGGTTTTCAATATCTAATTCGCGGGCCAATTGCCACATCGAATTTTTATCGTCTTCGATGAGTTCTAAATTTCGGCTACATACACCAAACTCACCATCCTTTATAAAATATGTAACACTGCTGCCGTCAAGTTTTTCGGTAATATAACACTTCTCACCTTTGTGCTGGTCGAGAAACTCCTGCAAAATCTGCACCCGTGTTTCATCTGTTTTAGGAATAAACGAAGGGAAACGCCCTTTCATGGTTCCTTCGAGAGAAGCCGGAATTGGTGGCTCATATTTTATTACACCCAGTATTTCGGTAACATCCAAATCTTCGGATATTGGCACCTCTTTGGGTAATACCGATAACGGAAAACAAATGCCCTGCGAAACCTGCCCTCTTAGTTTAACGGTTTTTATACGCATTTTTCGAGGTTCCAGAAAAGCATATTCGGGTTTGTTGGGCATTATGCAATCAATTTCGCAATAAACACAAAAATCCCCTATTTTAAACTCCCCCTTTTTTACTACAAGTTGCCATCCCAAAACTTGTGCTTTCTCTATTGCATCAGCACCTTCGATAGGCTCTAATGATTTTATCTTTTGAATGGAAGCTAATTTTCGCATATTAGATAGTTGTTTTATGGTTAGTATTTATTTATCATTTTAACAAGATGCAAATATTTTTCCTCCGATATATCTTTTTCAATAATAAGCCCTTCATTTCCCTATTCTTCAACCGGAAGGGTAAAGCAAAATCTCGAACCTATTCCCGGTTCGCTCTCCACCCAAATTTTGCCACTGTGCATTTCTACAAACTCTTTACAAATTATTAATCCAAGACCTGTGCCGGTTTCGTTTTCGGTTCCTTTGGTCGAATTGTTTTTCGATATGTTAAATAATTTCAACTGTTTTTCATGCGAAATTCCAACGCCGGTATCTTTTACGCATATTTTAGTATAATGCTGGTTTTTATCATCTGAGGCTGATCGTGCTTTTATAGTAACCTCGCCATCTTTGGGGGTAAATTTTATCGCATTAGAAATTAGATTACGGATAATTGTTGAAATCAAATTTTTATCTGCATTAACAAAAATATCAGGAGGTATATCATCTCTTAAGGTTATTGATTTACTTGCAGCCGTTTGGTTCAAAATCTTAATAGTTTCAACAATTAAT
This sequence comes from Bacteroidales bacterium, assembly GCA_029939965.1. Classification (GTDB taxonomy): domain Bacteria; phylum Bacteroidota; class Bacteroidia; order Bacteroidales; family 4484-276; genus SABY01. The sequence goes on from JAOZRY010000163.1 coordinate 4,057, forward strand.
AAATACAGGTTTTCTTTTTCGGGTTTAAAGTTGATACTCCCTCTTTGTGCCCTCGACCATAGAAGTAGATTTTCGAGCAATTTATATGTATTTTGTACACTTTGATATATATGATTAATAAATTCCTTTTGCTCGTTTACATCGAATTCTTCAAAACTTTCGTGTAGTAGTTCCGAAAATCCGAGCATTGCGTTAAACGGGCTTTTAAGGTCGTGGGCAATTATCGAGAAAAATTTATCTTTTGTGTCATTTGCTTTTTCAAGTTCATTGGCAAAATTCTGAATTTTATTTTTTTGTAACTCAAGTTGTTGATTTTTTTCTTCTATCTCATTTTTTTTCGCAAACAGTATTCGGTTTGATTTACGCTTTTGCAAAAAACCACGAAATACTATTAACACAAGCAAAGCCATTAATAAAAAACCTCCAATAAACGAGTTCCTGACTATTTTTTGTCGTCTTGCTTCTTCTATCTGAACAGCATCTTTCGTTTGCTGTTCCATCTTAATGGCTTGTATCTCTTTTTCAAATTCAAATTTATTTTCGAGATTTGTTATTTCCTTAATGTTTGTTTCGTTAAAAATACTGTCGTTTAGTTTTTTATAAAGCACTTGATTTTCGTAAGCTTCTTTATGGTTTTTTGTGGCAGCATATATTTCGGAGAGCTGCCTGTGAATATCTGCCTGATTATTTAATAGTTCAAGTTCATTTGCTAATTTTAAGCTCTTTAGCGTATAATCCAATGCTTTGGTGTAGTTCTTTGTTTTTAGAAAAATCTTACCAATATTAAAATATGAAGTACAGATGCCTAATTTATCCCCCATTTTTTTTCTCATTTCCAAGGACCTCTGAAAATATTCGAGGGCTTGCAAATAATCGCCTTGCTTTTCATGAATGTTTCCTATATTATTTAAAGCCGATGGAATACTTAATTTATTATCGGTTTCTTCAAAATAGTTCAATGTTTCCTGATAATATTTACGGGCTTGCAAATAATTACCTTCGTTAAAGTAAATATTTGCAATATTATTTAAACAGTTAGAAATGGCAGATTTATTACCCATTTCTTCATTAATTTTCAATGCTCTATTATAATATTCAAGAGCTTTGGAGTAATTGTTCTGATAATAGTGTATTACCCCAATATTATTCAGGCAGTTTGTAATCCCCGTGTTATTGTCTAACTCCTCATTTATTTTTAATGCTTTCTGAAAATATTCAAGGGCATTGGGGTAATTGGCTTGAAACATTAAGATAAGCCCAATGTTAATTAAATTATTCGACAGGCTTTTTTTATCACCAATTTCTTCATTAATTAGCATTGCTTCCCGGTAATAATCGAAGGCTTTAGTGTAATTTCCTTCACTATAATATATTATTCCTATAATATTTAAACACTTTGAAATTCCGGGTTTGTTTCCGATATTTTTAAAAATGGATAAAGATTTTTGTGAGTATTCAAGTGTTTTGGAATAATCTGTTTTATAATAATGGTATATTGCAATTAAGCGTAAACTCTCAGCTTTTCCTTTTTCAAAGTTTGTTTTATCGGATAGTTCTCCGGCTTCGTTGGCATATTTTAATGCTTTTTCGATATTTGTACGAGTTATATTATTAGCAGTTTCATTTAAAAGATTAACTCTAATTGTATCTTTTTCGGTGTGCTGTTGCAAAAGATTTTCGAGGCTGTCTGTTACAGTTGCCTGAGCATTTAATCCTGTTATCGCAGAGCAAATAAATATTAATACGAGAATTATTAAATATTTTTTCATCAAATTGGTTTGATTATTTCTATAACGCCTCAAAATTAATTAATTTTTTTGTGATTCATCCGATAAAATAGTTGCATTCTTTCTCCTCCAATCTCCAATCAATCTCATCTGTGCAGAAAACCCGTTTTCAAAAATTTAACAGTTAGCCTGCCAATGTTGAAGTTGATTATTTACATACTAATAATTGATTCAAATCAACTTGTATTATGATATTTTGTTAATTTTGCCGATAAATTAGTGATAGGAATTATGGAATACAACAACGATATTTTTACTAAAAGTTCTCCAACCGACATCCATTGTGTTAAAGCTCCAAAAGACACTCCACTATTTCGGAGATTAACTGCAGATGAGCTTGAGATACTTAATAACAATCGCATCCAGTTATCTTTTAAAAAAGGCGAAATTATTAATAAGCAGGGTGCATTTGCATCCAATATTTTTTTTATTATTAAGGGCATTGCAAAAGTATATATCGAAAACGGAAATAATAACCTGATCATTTCCATTGTTCCGGCTGGCAGTTTAATTGGCCTTCCGTCTTTATCAGTCGGTAATGTTTTTCATAATTCTACAAAGGCTCTTGTCGATACCGATATTTATTCGTACGATATTAACACTATCAAAAATATGATGAGGCAGAACGCGCTTTTTGCTTCGGAAATTACCGATATTATTAACCACAATATGGTAATGCTTTACGATAGATTTTTTAGTCTTACCCAGAAACAGTTACATGGCCGCCTGGCAGATATCCTTTTGTGTCTTTCGCACAAAATATACAAATCCCTTGATTTTGAATTGTGTATGTCGCGTAAGGATTTGGCTGAGTTAACAGGTATGTCAACCGAAAGTGCCATAAGAATTTTAAAAGATTTTAAAGATGATCGCATCATCCAAATCAGTGGGAAAAGATTAAAAATTCTGGAGCTTGAAAAAATAAAACGAATTAGTGCTACGGGTTAATTTTAACGGTTCTACTG
>JAOZRY010000164.1 GCA_029939965.1 Bacteroidales bacterium
ATAAATCATAAATTGAATTAGAAACTCCCTCATAATAATTCATTCCTATTTTTAAAATGACAAATTAAGTAAATATTCCAGAGGTAAATCTAATAGAATTGGCACTTTTTTTCGAGAATACAGGTGGGTTTTACAAGCAGGAGTACATAAAGGAAAAATTGTAGTTATCCGAATTTAAAAACAATAATCAGGATTATCAAACAGGTACTTGTTTCTCACATCGGAAACAAACATTCTTTAACAAAAATTCCATCCGATCTGAATCGCCATTATATTTGTTGAAATTTGATAGTATTGAAAGGGAGGTTAAAAGATATCGTTTGGTTTTTATATAGTCACCTGGAGTTGATTTCCTGGGTTATTATCCTGATATTGCTTGCCATCCCCATGCCTGCCGAAAATCATTTTTCTCTTTGTCCGTTACAAAATATGGGTATCGAATATTGTCCGGGATGTGGATTGGGTCGATCGTGCAATATGGCACTCAGCGGCAAAATTATCGACTCGCTCATTATGCATCCCTTCGGAATATTTGCTATTATTGTAATTTTATTTCGTATAATTTCATTACTAAAAATAAATATTAACCAACTAAAAACAAAATCATTATGAACAGAGCATTAAGGTATGTACCTGAAGCCAAAGGAAATGAAATGTATTTCCTGGATGACCGCCTGAAAGATTTATCAGATCAGGATGCTGCGGATTTTGCAAATATTTATCGTTCACGTCGCCGCGACCCAAATATTATTCTCATCACTACCTTGCTCGGATTTGTTGTTGTGGCCGGTGTTCAGCGTTTTCTTACTAACAATATCGGATTAGGAATACTTTATCTTTTTACGGCAGGTTTGTGTTTTATCGGAACCATTGTAGATGCCATAAATTACGAGAACATTGCTTTTGACTACAACATCAGGGTAGCCGAAGAAACATTACATATTATCAAAAGTTAAATCACCTGACAAAACTTTATGGAATAGAAACCGGTATTGATTGTTTGCCTGATCAATTCATTAGTTTTTCGGTTTCAACAATTTCCGGTCAACGACCCATGCAATAGGTTTCGGGAGACTGATTTTATGGTTGGGTTGTGTAGTAAGAACCATATCCCGAAAAACGGGACAGGCAGTGCCAGTTTCCCTGCAATTGCTCAGGCTTATTCCTGGAGTCGGACGAGAAAGGGAGGCTGGGCTTTATCTTTGAAATATTAAATTTATGTCCGACAATTCATGTCCAATTTGATGAACTCCTTCTAAAATTTTTGCAGTCTGATTTTCTGATGGCTTTTATGTCCTTGTATGTATTGGGATTTTAGGTCGGATTCATTCCAAATACAATTGAGTTGCTTCGTACGAATTGTTTATTAATTCAGGAACAGTCCGGCCAGTAGTAAAAATTGGAAATTCATCAGAATATGCAGAAAATCCAGTCTCTGTTTTTTTTAACTATTATTTTTACTTTAATGTTTTCATGGTGTAGTTTATAAATTTAATTCCTGCGTCTTTCAGAATTTTTCTCCCAAGTCCTTTTCCAACTTTCTGATTTCCGTGATTTGGGAAAATAATGATTCCATCTCTTTTCTCACGTTTCATTTTAACATGATATCCTTTTTCATTCTATTATATTTATATCTTCAATATATTTAAAATGCTTGTCCATAGTCATAAGAGGAAGTTCATAGCTTTTGCAAATTGCTGCAATCCACAAGTCATTTTCCGGTATTGGTTTACCAATTTTTTTCAAGCTATGCCTTATTTCCGAATAATTGTCAGCTATTGTTTTGGTTGTATTTAATATCAGGCATTCATTAATAAAATTAGTATATTTTTTGATATTTTTTTCTGATTTACCTGAATTTTTTGCACCAAATAATAATTCACCTACAACCACTATTGGAAGATATATAGGGTAAAATTGGAAAACTTTTGAAATGATAGATTTATCAGCATTCAAAATGTTTACAGCTACATTGGTATCAATAGCCAATCCTCTCATATTACCACTCTCCTTCAATTTGTGAAAATTCTTTATCAATAAATAGACGTAAAATTTGTGCTTCATCATCATCAATTATTCCAACAAATTTCGCTAAAGGATGAGTTTTATCATTAAACTTTTCCTTTCTATCTGTATCAACTCTTTTCAAATTTTCAGTTAAATTATAAATTTGAGATAAAAATCCTGTATCCAATGTCTTTAATGATTTTATTATTTCTTGTCTTACTGTCATTGCTAATTTATTTTGAGGTTATCTGCAAATTTACTATACATTTTTCTTTTATTAGTATTTTATGCGAAACTCAAAAATAGGCAAAAAATTAAGAGCGAGAGCGAAATGATTAATTAATGTCTGTCCATAAAGTCGGTGTTTGGTTCAGAATGTTCGAGGTATAGGCTTGTGAAGTCTTTAAAACCAGGAGTTTACTTTTGTAAATGATTGTTTTCAACACGAGTCCAACGATGATATCGGCGTTTTCTGGCACACACTATTTACAGCAACCTTATAACCTTATTCTAATTGCGATAAGCAACCCGATTAATCCCCTTTGAGTGGGGTGCTAAATATGGTTTTGGCTTTTTCGTCCCTTTTTTAATTGCCCCCGGTTGTTTTTATTTTCAACCTTTCCAAGTCCTGACGGACGTTGGAAAGTCTGGAAACACGCCACGAAACTTTCCATCGTCCGAAGGACATGGAAACGTTAATGCTACCCCTGACGACAGATTTTTGCGGATTTGCCGTTTAATAAAATTTACCAGACGAATAATAAAAAAAACGAAATCAGACTGGAAATATCAGGATTTCTAAATATTGTAATTGTAGATATTATAAATTTGCAAATTTTTAATGTTTTGAAATTAATTTATACCAAAGAATCCGGGCACATCAGGAAACGTTTTTAAATATGAAATACCATCTTATAACTTTAGGTTGCCAAATGAACATGTCGGACAGCGAGCGGGTTCGTACCATTATCGAAACCCGAACAGGCTATCAATGGACTGATAATGAAGATGAGGCCAATTTAGTAGGCATCCTGGCATGTTCGGTACGTCAAAAAGCAATCGACAAAGTATATTCGCGCATCCAAAAATGGAATAAATGGAAAGACAGTAAGAGCTTGATAACCTTTATTTCGGGCTGTATTCTGCCCTCCGATATGGAAAAGTTCCTCAAATTGTTCGACATCGTTTTTAGGATGAGTGAGTTGGAAAAACTTCCTGAAATGATCAGACAGTATGGTGTAGTTACTCCTGCTTCGTTGTTCAACGATTTGAATAATATGCCCGGCAACGAAAGCATCGATAATTTCTGGAAAGTTACTCCACAATACAATTCGGATTTTGAAGCCTTTGTACCCATACAAAACGGATGCGATAAATTTTGTACATTCTGTGCTGTGCCATACACAAGGGGCAGGGAGGTATCAAGACCTTCTGATGAAATAATTGGCGAAATAAAAAATCTTGTTGATGATGGATATAAATCGATAACTCTGCTTGGCCAAAATGTAAATTCGTATGGTCTTGATAAAAAGGGAAAAGAGATTTCATTTCCTAAACTCCTGCGTAGTATCGGCGAATTGGGAAACAAAATGGATACGGATTTCTGGGTTTATTTTACCTCTCCACACCCACGCGACATGACCGATGAAGTAATAGAGGTAATTGCGCAATATAATTGCCTTGCCAAACAAATCCATCTCCCCATACAATCGGGCGATGATAAAGTACTGATGCGAATGAACCGCAAACATACCGTGGAACAGTACCGCCACATCATCGATACTATTTGGCGATTGTTACCACAGGCAACTATTTTTACTGATATAATTGTGGGTTTTACCGGAGAAACCGATGATCAGTTTGAGAATACCCGCAAAATTATGGACGAGTTTAAGTACAACATGGCTTACATTGCACAGTATTCGGTACGACCGGGGGCAACCAGTTCGCGATGGGCCGATGATGTTCCGAGAGAAGTTAAAAGTGTCAGGTATCATAAACTTAGCAACGATCTTCGTAAACATACTGCCGTGCACAACAAGGCATTGGTTGGGAAAACCCTACAGGTTTTGGTAACCGGGAATGCACGTAAACAAGGCTACCTTTCGGCGCTTACCCAAGGTAAAATTGTATGCAGGTTCGAGTCGGTTAATAATAATTTGATTGGTAAGTTTGTATATCTAAAAATTATATCCTCAACTGATTTTTCGGTGGAGGGTGAGATGATTAATGTTGAAGTAATTTCCGGATGAAAAATATAACTTTTAAAACCCTGGGCTGCCGCCTCAATCAATACGAAACAGATGCCCTTGCATCGCAGTTCGACAAAAAGGGTTACAATATTGTGGATTTTGATAAGGAAGCCGATGTGGTGGTAATAAACACCTGCACTGTAACTAACCAAAGCGACAGTAAATCGAACCAGGCGATTAATCAGGCCTCCAAAAAACATAAGAATGCAATGTTGGTTGTAACCGGATGCATGGTAAACAATCATCGCGAAAACTTAGAAAAAGCTCAACCTAATGTTACCTGGTTTGTGGATAACGAACACAAGAGTTCCATTTTTTCGTTGGTCGATGGTCATTATAAGGGCGAAGTTACGCACCCCAACCACCTCGACAGCAACCTGTTTAATTACCAACCTGCCGAAAAAACCTTCCATACCAGAAGTATGATTAAGATACAGGATGGCTGTAACAACTACTGCTCCTTTTGTATAATTCCAAAAGTGAGGGGTAAAGCAACAAGCCGGTCGGTAGATGAAATTATTGAAAACATAAAACAGGTTATCGACTTTGGATATAAGGAAATTGTACTCACCGGTGTAAATATTGGCCGATACAACTTTGAAGGAACTAACTTTGAAGATTTAATTGAGTTGATCCTGAATACCCCGGGCGATTTTAGGGTAAGAATATCTTCCATCGAACCGGAGGGTTTTGGCGATAAACTTTTCGATCTGTTTTCGCATCCCAAACTCACCCCACATTTACATCTGTGTTTGCAAAGTGCATCGGATAGTATTTTACTAAAAATGCGCCGTATGTACACCCTGATAGAGTTTAAGGAAATTATAAATAAAGTACGAAACCGTTATCCCGATTTTAATTTTACCACTGACATTATTGTTGGATTCCCAAATGAAACTGAGGACGATTTTCGACAAACTATAAAAACTTCAAAAGATATTGGTTTCGGACACATCCACACATTTAAATATTCGGTAAGAAAAGGGACAAAGGCCGAACGGATGGATAATCAGATTACTGAAATAGAAAAAACCAGGAGGAGCGAAATCATAAGGCAACTCGCTGTGGATGAAAAACAAAAGTACCGCCGGCAGATGATCGGAAAAGAACAAACGGTTTTGGTAGAAAAAATAAAAAATGGTTTGGCACAAGGTTATGGCGAAAATTATATCCCCGTAAAATTTCCTACACAAAACACATCGGTCAACCAATTCGCAAATGTTACACTAACCGGAATAGAACAGAACGAAGACCCATGGCTTTTGGGGCAAATCAACCAATCATTAAATCATTGAATCATTGTACCATTAAATCATTTTAGCATTAAAGCATTTTAGCATTAAATCATTTTTGTATGCTCCACTAAATTCGCAGTAGAACCCAAAATAAAAATATATTTATGGAAGAATTAATCAATGAAAAGCCTTTAAACAAAATTTTATTGGCCGATGATAACGAAAGGAAAATAATTCCGGTTGAAGGTACAAGGTGGGGAGAACTGATAGTACCGGCACAGCACGAAAATGCTGATAAAACCAACGAAGGTTTGCGTGTACTGGTAGTTGCAAGTTATTTTTCGGGCTATCAACTATTCGAAGTAATGAAAGCCTGCGAAAGAAAGTACCCCAACCGCCTGAACATTGTAGGGTTGGTTACCGATGACCCGGCAAACCCTAATGCTAGGATTTCGGCCAAAAAAAGAATTTGGAGGTTTTACGACCAGAAAGAAAAACTTGACCAGGAAAGGGCAATAATAGAATCGGCATTAACTTTTGGTGTGCCATGCTATTCTGGTGAAGTGAAAACCGATTATTTTTCTAAACTCTTAAAACACTGGAATCCTGAAGCCATTGTTGTCCTTGTTTTCGGACAGTTTTTTAATAAGGAGATTATTAACTTTCCCGGCTATGGGATTTATAATTTCCATCCTGCCGATCTCGCTAATCATCACGGAGCAGGGCCACAACCATTTCAGGACATGATCGACAGAAAAGCAGACACTTCAAAACTTACTATTCATCATATTACCGAGAGTGTAGATGCAGGAAGTATAGTAGGGCAGTCGCCTCCGGTTAATATTAAACTCAAAAGCGGCGATCATACCGATAATAATTTGCTGTTGGAAGATAAAATGATGGAACCGCTTGATCGTATGGCTGCAAAATTAATTTCAGAACTTATCCTAAAAAAAGAAGCTGGCAAAAGCGGCAAAATTGACACCATTGATTTTGATGGCTTTTTCGCGGAAAAATTTAAGAAAAAATTAATGTTACCAATTCAATCAACTAAATATCAAAACACAATGCCTGAATTAAGTAATGATTTAGATTTTTTTATTTAACCCATCACACGAGCAAATTGTTAGTTTATGGTTGAGCAGGTTCTACGGCATTATTACTACAATTGATTAATTTAAAAAATAACATAAGCGCAAATTTTCAGAAGAAGCAAAGAAAGGCTGTTATTATATTGGTCGATATTTCTGTTTGTGAAGTATACCATTTATGAGATAGCAGTTTTGAGCGTGTCGATT
>JAOZRY010000821.1 GCA_029939965.1 Bacteroidales bacterium
AATTAGTATCTGACAGAAAACAACCACAAATTCATAATATTAGTCTCAGCTAAATTTTTCAGGAGTTATATTTTCAGAAATACGACGCAAATATTTATGATTTTATGAATTTTTTCATAAAAGTATTTAAAATAAGTGAGTTAAGTGTATTTTGGACATAGTTCGGCATTGCATTGCCATTTTTTTGGTGTTAAGCAGTTTTTTTTTTGTTTTTCCTCTTAGCCCTTTTCTTTTCTTTCTCTATGATAAGATTTCCTAAGGTCTGGATATTTCTTGCAAGCACTGCCAAGCCAACATATCTTTTAAAACCGTTTATGCCCCTGTCGGGACATCTGTCAAGACCACTATGTTCCAAGCCGTTTATTGATGACTCTACTGCCGAGTGCTTTTTGCGACATTTGATAAATTCTGTACTATTTTGCCGTTCCTTGTCGTTTTTACTGAGTTTCCCTTTTTTGGGTAATACAGGATTCTTCATTATTTCCATTAACGCTTGTTGGTTGGCTGGTGACCAGTAGCCTTTATCATAACTGCATGAGAGTAATGCTGGATACAATTCTTTGGCTTTTTTGGTCAAGGGAACTGCTACATCCACATCACTTTCAGTCTCCATTATTTGATAAGCTAAAATAAAACCATGTTGGTCCTTGAATATTGAAACGGGAAGTCCTAACTCTACCATCACACCCGCTTTGCCTTTGCTTATCCATCTTGTGTATGTTTCAAATACTGAAAACACTTTTTCCGAATGCGGTATAACTAGACCTTCAAACACTCGCCTTTGTATTTGGGATATTTGTGTGTTAGCTTTTTCCAACCAAGTCTTTATCAAATATTGCTTTAATACACTAACAATAGAGAATTCTGATAAGCTGTTTATTTGCTCCTGTGTTTGCTCTATCCGTAAAATTAACTCTTGGCATGTTTTAACGTAAACAGCATACTTGGCTCTTGTCTTTTGCTCCCTGTCTTTGCCTCTTGACTTTTTGGCCTTTGATATTAGCCTTGATTGTTCCCTTAATTTTTTTATCTGGCATTTTGATTTTCTCCAGCCATTTAGATTTAACTCAATGCTTAATGACTTTATCAAACCTATTGCTTTTCTCATACTGTCGAGCAATAACTTGTTGTCTGTTGGAAAACTTACGTTTGTTTCTACTACAAACGAATCAACACTTCCTTGTAATTTTTCTTTTTTTTTACCGCCAAGTAGATTATGACCTGCATTTGATACTATTGCGTTAAGCTTTTCCAATACTGCCGGACTAATTAGTGATACATTGTCTTTAATGGTCTGCAATTCGTAGTTGTTTCTGTTTTCCCATTCACTACTTTCATGTCCCAGCATCTCACGTAAGGTTAAATGATTATTAGCCATTTCATGTAACTTGTCGTAATCCCAATTGCAGCCCAGACGTACAACTCCCAATACTAATATCTTCCACAAGTCCATTCCTTTACGACCTCTTCGCATGCTTATATTTTGCGGAACTATGCTCTCTAATAAGTCGAATACTTCTTTGCGGATTGAATTACTTACAAATATATGTTGTAAGCCTTTTAATATCTTTGGTAGTTCGTCTCGTGATTTTGGGTTGAATTTAATGTCAGAGATTAATACGTTTCCAAATTTTAACTGATTATCGTAGATTTTCCTCATTCATTTTTTTCCGAATCTTTTATAATGACAATTATATCTGATACAAAAATACGCATTAATACTCGGTTTCCGATGCTTTATTATAGTTGATTTTATTTGCTCAATGATTTTTTCTAATCTTTCGCCCTGCCTTTTGTCCCTATCTAATTGCTAATACTGTTAGTTGGCCTTTTTCGGTCAGACACTAA
>JAOZRY010000165.1 GCA_029939965.1 Bacteroidales bacterium
TTATCGCATTGTCTCCTTGTCGCATTTCATCATTTAACAGAACAACAGAATCATTATTTACCACTAAAATGTTATTTACAATGCGATTTGTCAACCGTTAAGCATCTCAGTAAACTCTTCTTCTGTAATAATTTTAACTCCTGATTTTTCGGCTTTGGCGCGTTTGGCCGGCCCCATTTTATCGCCGGAAACAAGGAAATTTGTATTCCCTGAAACGGAACTTACGTTTTTACCACCGTTTTCTGCAATGGCTTCTTTAATGCTATTTCTCGAAAAATTCTGGAAAACTCCGCTTACCACAAAAGTCTTTCCTTCAAACTTTTGACTTTTTAACCCTACAACATCTTCGATCTCCATTTTAATGCCTTGTTGTTTTAGTCTGTTTATAATCTCCCTGTGGTTTTCGTTTTCAAAATAATTTATTACACTTTCTGCAATACGATCACCAATTTCGTGTACATCCACCAAACTTTCATAGGTTGCGCTCATCAGGGCATCCATCGATTGGAAATGTTCAGTTAGTTTTTTGGCCACAGTTTCGCCAACATACCTTATGCCCAATGCAAACAGAACCCTCGGAAAGGAAACGTTTTTTGAAGCTTCAATTCCTTTTAAAATATTTTTGGTAGCTTTTTCCCTAAAACTCACCTTACGTTCCTTTTTTTCCAGATCGGCAGCATAGATTTTTTCGAGCCCAAAAATTTGATCATATTTCAGGTCGTAGAGGTCAGCGACATTTACAATCAGATTTTTATCGAATAATAGCCCGATCTTCCCTTCACCGAGGCTGTCGATATTCATTGCTTTCCGGCTGATAAAATGTTCCAGCTTTCCTTTGATCTGCGGTGGGCAGCCTTCTTCGTTTGGGCAATAGTGTGCAGATTCACCTTCGCGACGGATAAGTTGAGTCCCACATTCGGGGCAGGTTCTAACAAATTCAACCGGTATGGAAAACAAATCTCTTACAGCAGTTTCAACTCCCAATATTTTAGGGATAATCTCTCCACCTTTCTCCACAAAAACTGTATCGCCAATTCTCACATCCAGTTTCGAAATAATATCGGCATTGTGCAGCGATGCTCGTTTTACCATTGTTCCGGCCAGCAATACAGGTTTGAGATTTGCTACAGGTGTTACTGCTCCTGTTCGGCCAACCTGATAGTGAATGGAAAGTAATTTGGTGGATACCTGTTCAGCTTTAAATTTATAGGAAATAGCCCAGCGTGGCGATTTGGCCGTAAAGCCAAGCTGCTGCTGCTGTGCATAACTATTTACCTTTATCACCACACCATCTATATCAAAATTTAATTGGCTGCGTGCCTTATCCCAATAGTTTATAAAATCTATAATTTCATCGGTGGTTTTACATTTTGCAATATAGTTGGGCACCTTTAAGCCCCATTTTCGGGCAGCAACCAAATTGTCGTAATGATTATTAAAAGGAAGGTCTTCGCCGAGAACAAAATATAGATAGCAATCCAGATGACGTTTTGCCACAGCAGCCGAATCCAGCATTTTCAAACTGCCAGAAGCAGCATTTCGGGGATTGGCAAAAGGAGTTTCATTTCTTGAAATCCTCCCCTGATTTAGTTTTTCAAACGATTTGTGTGGCATCAGTACTTCACCCCTAATTTCAAATATGTTGGGATAATCCTCTCCCTGTAATTGCAGCGGAATACTTTTAATGGTTTTCACATTGGTTGTTACATCATCGCCCTGTACACCATCGCCACGTGTTACAGCATTGGTTAGCTTACCGTTTTCATACTTCAACCCAATGGCTACACCATCGTATTTTAATTCGCAAACATATTCCACATCTTCTGAAATTATTTTTTTTATGCGTGTAATAAAATCTACGATCTCACTCTCCGAATATGTATTACCGAGCGAAAGCATTGGGTAAGTATGTTTTACCTGACGAAACTCTTTGGTAACTTCTCCTCCAACACGTTTGGTGGGTGAGTTGGAATAGGTAAGGTCAGGGAATTCAGCTTCCAGCTTTTCCAGCTCTTTTAGTTTCATATCAAACTCAAAGTCAGAAATAGCCGGAGTGGACAGTACGTAATATTGGTAATTATGCCGATGGAGTTCGGATGACAATTCTTCGATTCGTTTTTTGGCTTCTTCTTTTTTCATATTGAAAAAGGTTTTTGAATCATGCAAAAAAAAAATGATTAGTAATAATTAATCAAAACAGAGAAAAATGTAAGAGATAAAAACAATAGTATATGGCTATGAGGGAAAGTACTTATTATTGCGATAAATATATATTACCTCATTTTTATTGTAGGGGTTTAGCCAGTACATAACTTTATCAACAAAACCAGGCTGAATAGCAGTTTCGAACTCAAGTTCGGGAATAAGTTGTTGCATATTCGCTACCCTTTCATTCAAATTTTCATCCCTAAAAAATAAAACAAAGCGTGGTTCAATATTAGAATTCATGGTAAAATCGGGGAGCTGGTTTGTGGGATTTGCCTTCGTTACTTTGTGCCTTACAATCCATTGGCCAAGATAAAACTGTGGCATAATCTGAATATCAGTACCATTGGTATTTTCGAGCAAAATAGCTTTTATATTTTCGTATTTATGTAAATGGGTCATTGCTTCAACACGTGCCCGCTTCGAATACATTGTTGTAATAGCTGATAGCAAAATAATATTTAGTATCCAGAAAAATACCCAACTCCCTTTTACCAGCTTTCGGTTTCGTTTTACAAAAGATGAGACCCGCATTATTTCATTCCAGCCCATTACCCCTATTAATATCACAAATGGAATTATGGTGAGTATGAATCGTTCCTGTTTGTTTGGGAAATAAGAATGAAAACCCAGAAAGAGCAGGGTGGGCAGAAAGATGATAAGACGTTTTTTCCAATTTTTAAAAATACCTGCAAACACAAATATACTAACGGGAGGTATTAATAAACCAAAAATTAACAACAAGTAATTATACCATTCGCCGGTGATGTAACTATTTCGATATTCCAGATTGTACAACACATATTCGAGGAATTCGGCAAACGGATACCCCCATACAAAAATATCGATAAGGCCCTGAAATAAAAATAACGATACGATATATCCCAGTCCGAACAGCACAACTTCTCTTATCTGTTTTTGAAAAATGAGAGCAAGTCCCATCCCGCCGGTATAGATAATAGTTTGGTAACGGATAGAGAAAGCAATTCCGGCAATAAATCCTGCCCAGATAAAAATTAAAAGTTTCTTTTTATTATTTTCGTTTTTAACAATTATCCATGTGCTGATAAACAGGAAAGGAATGGCAACAACTTCTACCAAATTTCTTATGCTAATCCAGGGCATAAACCAAAAAGCTGCTAAAAGTAATCCTACTAATTTTGCTGATTTCTTATCAGAAAGTTTTTCGGTAATTCGGTATCCAAGCACTACCACAACCATCGAAAAACAGGCATGTATAAGACGTACAAAAAACATTTTTAGCTGTGGGTCGTCCAGATGTAACCATTTAAAAAGCGTAAACAATACATAATGAAATCCGGCATAGAGAAAGGTATGACCTGTTGGCCCGGTATTGGATTTATCCCAGGGTAACCAGTGGTTGAAGTTTCCGTTATCGACCCACGATTGAGCAATTTCAATTACCAGAAAATGATCGTCGAGCATGCCCCAACCTTTGGCAAAAACAACCGAAACCAATCGCAAAATAGCTGCAATCCAAATTATAATAATAAGGGGTTTTTGTTCCCAGTAAAACAAAATGGCCGATTTCATTTATAAAAACAAGTTAAAGCAGTGGGATAGTAAAAGGAAATTATTTCTCTTTATGGCAAATTAAATTTTTGATCTGTATAAGATTTTTCTGTTTTCCTTCATTTCGGGTTTCGATGGCAGATTTGGTAAAATAGCTATGACCTTCTAAAAATTTAACCTGCAATTCATACCATTCTTTTAAGGTGGTTATATTTATCTTGTGGAGATTCCATTCGAGTTTCAAACGGTGAGAAATCATGAAAAAATCATCGCGACCAAGGTAATCAAGGTCTGCATCGCAAATTATCATTTCAAGTTTCTCGGAGGCACTTTGCGGAAGTTTAGTTGTTAGGATCATATTGCAAATATGATCGATCTGTTCTTTATTATAATTAAATCTCGGTAGTGTTTCTCTGGCAATATCACATGCAGCTTCTTCGTGGCCGGTGTATGTTCTTAGCATTCCTGAATCGTGAAATACAGCAGCAGTTTTGAGTAAAATTTCTTCTGTTTGAGAAACGCTCTCATATCTTGCAATTCTTTCCGCTGAATGAAGCACATCCAGTGTATGGCTTATATCGTGATAATAGAGTGTTGGCTTTAACTCTTTACTTAGTTTTGTTATAATATAGCTTTTAACACCTTCGAAATCCATGATTTTAGTTTCTGAAATGAGGTTAATAATAAATCGAAAAGAGCCGAAAACTTCAAGTTCGGCTCCCCTGATATCATAAATTGGCGAATTGTTAGTACGAAACTATTTTTTGCCAGTTAAACTTCCTCGGATTGATACACATTACCGGAATTTGTGAACCGTTAAAAATCATTTGCTCATCCCAAGAACCAAGAATAAAGCGTTTAAAACTTTGATCAGGATCGGTCATTATCATAACCAGATCAGCATTATTTGAGGTGGCATAATCAATTACCTGTTTGGCAAAATTTGTGTTTTTCTGTGCTATCTTTATGGTGTATTTTACTTCATTTTTACCAAAGAAATCGGTGATTTGTTGAACAGCTTCATCAATGTGCTCACCATCCATTTGATAAATATGAATTTCTGAATTAAATTGTCTGGCAATATGGGCAGCCCATTTTGTTTTTTCCCAGGGACCCGAATCGCTGGTAATTGGTAGTACAATGTGTCCGTACCCTTCGTTGAACGAACGTTTTTGCACAACAATAACCGGTGCTGGTGAACTGGTAACTACTTTCAAAGCGTAACTTCCGGTAAGGTGTTGAATGCCAACTTTACCGTGTGTTCCCAAATACAATAGGTTTGCACCAACGTCTTTGGCAACATCGCTGATAGTAGTAAAAATTGAACCCTCCTGTGCAATTCCTTCTGCATCTATACCATAGTTCTTCTTCACTTCCTCAACAATATCCTGCAATTTTCCTTTAACAGAAACTTTATCAAGGCTGTCTTTTTTCAATTGAGCCTTTGTGTTCTTATCAATAACATGCAATATTACAACCTTGTATTGCAGGAATTTTGCTGCTTCGGCTGCCTGACTGATAGCATTTTCGCCCACGATGGTAAAATCAGTGGGAACTAATACTACATTGTTCATATTTTCGGTCATGATGATTTAAATTATGTATGTGTTTTTTACAATACTTTTTAATGTGATGCTACAAAAATAGAAATTTTTTCATTGAAGTCAATCTATCTTTTATGTTTTGGCTATATTTTCAACTACTTTCCGTAGGCAATTGTTCATTGGGCAACTCTTTGCTAACCGCTGTATAAATTTGTTTTACAATAGAAGCAACCGGTGCATTGGTGTTGTTGAGTAATATAATTGTAAGATTATCATCAACATACCTGGTGAGGCTTGAAGTAAACCCATTCCATAATCCATTATGATAAATTACTTTTTTTCCATCTACCTCTTTTAATCTCCACCCATATCCATAATTATACGTTCGGCCACGATATGCCACCGTTTTAGAGAAAGCCTGCTTCAATAATGAATCACTAATCAGCAAATCAGAGTATAAAGCCTGATCCCATTTTAACAAATCCTCAACTGTACTGTAAATGCTTTTATCCCCAAGTACTTCATCCAATGGATCGTGTGTAAACTTACGGTATCGCCATCCACGCCTGGTAAAACCTGTAGCAATATTAGACAGGGTATCAACAATGGCTTTATTCCAGGCAAAAGTATGATCCATACCCAGGGGTGTAAAAATTTCTTCATCAACAAAACTAAAAAAACTCTTTCCCGAAACTCTTTCCACAAGTAATGCAAGAATGGCATAGCCTGTATTATTGTAGTGATGCCTTCTGCCGGGTCTGAAATTCAATTGTGGATTATTGGCATTTATCAAATCAAGCACATCCTCGTTGGTAATAGGTATTTCATCATCCCAAAAATGATCAACATAATACATGTAGTTCTGAAGCCCCGAAGTATGTTGGAGTAACTGCTTGATTGTAATATTATTGAATGGAAATTCAGGCATGTAGCTTTGCACAGAATCGTTAAGATTAACCAAACCCCGCTCATGCAAAATAAGTACGGCCATAGCAGTAAAACCCTTACTTACCGATGCAAGCTGAAATGCTGTGGATAAATTAAGAGTGTCCTTTTTATACAGATCGGCATGACCCTGAGAATATTCGAAAATTGGGTATCCTTCGAATGCTACTAATACGTTTCCGTTGAGTTTGTATCTGGTAATAACATTGCCAATAAGTGAATCAAGCTTTGAAATTTCAACCTCGGATAATGGTTGCTTCAACTCAATATGCTCCACCGTGTTATTAGTGATTGATGCCGTTTTAACTGTGGGAGCATCACAACTAATAATAATAAATGTAATAAATAAAACTAGTGCCTTATATTTCTGCATTCTGATTTTTCAATTCTAAACATGGCGGCAAAAGTATTCAAATTAAGAAAACCCGGCATAACTTACTTTTCCACAATTGAATTGTTAATTAATGTTTGTCCATAATGTTGGCAATTTTCCATAGCCCAGTCCTTCAGGGCTGGGATTATGAGTTTGATACAG
>JAOZRY010000166.1:0-1973 GCA_029939965.1 Bacteroidales bacterium
AAAATATTTAGTGGAATAATGATTATTCTCGTTAGGATTTATCAACATGCAATATCTCCTTTTACGCCTGCATCATGTCGTCATGTACCAACCTGTTCGGAGTATTCGGTGCAGGCATTAAAAACACACGGGCCCTCAAAGGGAGGGGTTTTGGCTGTGAACAGAATTGCACGGTGTCATCCATGGGGAACCTCTGGATATGACCCGGTTCCACGGATATTGGTAAAGAAGATGAAATGGAAGAAAAAAAATATTGCCGGTAAAGAGATGCCTTACTACGATTTATTAAGAGGCAAGCTTTTCATACTATTAATTTCAGTATTTGCTTTAATTTTATTTTCGTGTCAGTCTGGCGAAAGCCAAAGTGGGGAATCTGACGTTTCCAAAATATTGGTCAGCATTTCACCTCAAAAATATTTTGTTCAAAAAATTGCAGGCGACTTTGTGGAAGTGATGGTGCTAATTCCGGTTGGAACCACTCCACATGTTTATGATCCAACACCTCGGCAAATGGCTGAAGTGGGCAAGGTAGATATTTATTTTTATAATGGAAGTCTCGGTTTTGAACATGCCTGGATAGATAAAATGGTGGATGCATATCCGCGTTTGAAAGCAATTAAATTAAATAATGGAATTGAAATGCTTGATGGGCATTCACACGAAAATTGTGATCACGATCACCATGATCATAAAAATACAGGTGTTGACCCACATACATGGCTATCGCCTGCTAACGCCAGAATTATTGCAAAAAATATTTTCGTTGCTTTGTCAGAAAAATATCCTCAAAACAGTGCGGTTTTCAAGGTGAATTACGATAATTTCATTCGTGAGATTGAGATTCTGGATAACGAAATACGAGATTTATTGTCAAATATGGATACCAGAAAGTGTATGATTTTTCATCCATCTCTGTCTTATTTTGCCCGAGATTACAATTTGGAACAAATTTCCGTAGAATTTGAAGGGAAAGGACCTTCACCGGCACATCTCAAAGAGTCGATCGACATGGCAAAAAAAGAAGGTTTACGAGTAATTTTAATCCAAAAAGAATTCGACATCGAACATGCCCGAATTATTGCTGAGGAGATAAATGGTACAGTTGTTCAAATCGATCCTTTATCAGAAAACTGGGCATCGAATTTATTGGATATGGCTGAAAAAATTAGGTTGTCGGTTAAATAAGAAACCATGGAAAAAATTGTTGATTTGCTAAAAATAACAGCCGGGTATGACGATGAGGTAATACTGAAGGATGTAAATCTTACCATTCGTGAGCAGGATTTTATTGGAGTAATTGGCCCAAACGGAGGGGGTAAAACTACCCTTGTAAAAATTATACTGGGATTAATTAAACCTATGTCGGGCATCCTGACAATTTATCAGAATGAGAAAACGCAAAACAGACGGGTAATCGGGTATTTGCCACAAGTAATTAAAACAGATCAAAAATTTCCGATTTCGGTGCAGGATGTTGTGTTGTCGGGGTTAGCACAGGCCGGAAAATTGTTTAAGCGGTTTTCGAAAGAGGAGAATATCAAGGCTTATAATTTGCTTGAGCTAATGGGGATTGGCCAGTTGGCGAAAAAAAATATTGGTGAATTATCGGGTGGTCAGATGCAGCGTGTTTTTCTTTGCCGTGCTATTATTGCCGATCCAAAATTACTTATCCTTGATGAACCAAGTACTTATGTTGATAATAAATTTGAGAGTGATCTCTATAAAATTTTGTTAGAACTCAATCATAGAATGGCCATTATGATGGTTTCGCACGATGTGGGAACTATTACTTACTATGTAAAAACAATTGCCTGTGTAAATCGTGAGTTGCATTACCACAAATCAAACACAATAAGCCAGCAGCAACTGGCCGCCTATAATTGCCCTATTCAGATTATTGCTCATGGCGATGTGCCTCACACCATACTTCATAATCATGTACATTAATGCAAAGAGAAACGTGAGAATAAAAA
>JAOZRY010000166.1:2073-6759 GCA_029939965.1 Bacteroidales bacterium
ATCTAACATCTACAATCTAACAACCCTCCTCCTCATGGAAACAATTTTAGAATTATTCAACTATCGGTTTTTTTTGAATGCAGTTTTTGCAGCAATTTTGGCCAGCATTTCGTGTGGCATTATTGGGAGTTACATAGTTTTCAGGCGTATGGTTTTTGTTAGTGGTGGTATTACACATGCCTCTTTTGGAGGGATAGGCATTGGGTATTTTTTTGGTTTTAATCCAATTGTTGGTGCTATGATCTTTGGGGTAATGTCGGCGTTAGGCATCGAGTTTTTATCTAAAAAAAGCGACATTCGCGAGGATTCTGTTATTGCAATCCTATGGTCTCTTGGCATGGCGGTGGGCATTATTTTTGTGTTTCTTACTCCGGGTTATTCGGTCAACCTGATGAGCTTTCTATTTGGTAATATTCTTACTGTTTCAACTTTAAATCTCCAACTTCTCCTTATACTTTCAATAACTATTATTATCATTTTTATAACATTATTCAAAACCATTTTATTTGTTGCTTTCGACGAACAATATGCCAGAGCTATCCGAATGCCGGTAGAAACCATTAATTACCTGCTCATTACGTTAGTGGCGTTAACCATTGTTTTAAATATACGGGTAGCCGGAATAATTCTTATACTCTCCTTGTTGACCATCCCACAAACCATTGCAAGTATTTTTTCCAAAAACTTCAAAACAATTATTTTTCTCTCTATTTTTATTGGCATAATAGGAAGTTTTACCGGGCTAATAATCTCCTATTTTATTGATATCCCCTCAGGGGCATCAATTATTTTTTTGTTGGTAGTACTTTTTATTATCGCCAAAGTAATCAAAGGAATACAAACTTCGTTAAAGATTAAACATAATATAAAACAGGGCTGATGGCAGCAAAGAAAAAAAAGAATAAAAATCGGAAAAGTAAACCGAAAAACAAATGGTTTAGTATCGTTGCTATTGTAATTATTTCGGTGTTTGTTTTTGTGTATGTTTTAAATGATGTGCCTATATGGGGCGAAAGACAGGATGTAGAACAGCCGATTCATAAAACCGGAAAATCGGATTTTGATGTTGAGGGAATACTAACTTTTGTGGATGCCACGGAAAAACCCATATCCAATATTTACATCGAAATTGCTGATAACCCCTATTTGCGCGAAAAAGGCTTGATGTACAAATATTATATTCCGGATACAATTGGGATGCTATTTATTTTTCCGAAAGAAGATTATCGTTCTTTTTGGATGAAAAACACACCTTCATCGCTTGATATTCTTTATGCAACCCAAAATTTTGAAATCATAAAAATTCATGAGAATACACAGCCATATTCTGTCGGGAGTATTCCATCAGGCGAAAAAGCCAAATATGTTATAGAGGTAAAGGCAGGGTTTGTTGCCCGTTATCAAATCAAAACAGGATACAGGTTCAAATATGAAATTTTAAAATAATCCATTAAAAATCAAAATCCGGTTTTTGATAAAACTCTATATTTGCAAAAATTTTAAAGTTATGATCAACGAGGAGAAATTTGCTGAGAATTATGTGCACTTTGATCGTGAAATAGTGGTGGAGATCATTGATATTTTTATTGAAGAGTATGATGAACGGATTGAAAAAATATCCCACCACCTCAAAACAAAGAACCCCGATGAGCTACTAAAATGTGCTCATGCCTTTAAAGGTGTTATTTCTAATTTTGAAACAGAATGTTCGGCCTATACCGAAATTGCTGAAATGGAAACAGCATCACATGTATTTACCCATAATTTTACATCTGAGGCGGGTAGTAGTAATGAAAAGGAGGATGAATATTACAAACAACTCGAAGAAGTATTTGTCTCTTTTAAGAAAAACTCAAAAAAAATACTTTATCAGTTAAAGGACTTGAGGAAAAATTATACTGATTAATCAAGTGTTTCAAGCGCCTTTTCCTGATTTTCATAAATATTGAAAATGCTTGTAAAACCTGAAATTTCAAAAATTTCATGAATATTTTCCTGTAGCCCACACAGTATGAATTCTCCTTTAAGTGCAGTGATCTTTTTTAGAGCCATCAAAAATATTCTCAATCCCGAACTACTCACATAATCCATTTTACTGCAATCCACAACCAGTTTAATATTACCTGCTTCGATGTTGTGCAGGACTTTTGTTTCTAATTGTCCGAAGTTTGTGGTGTCTAATCTACCATCAATTTCGATGATAATTGCTTTTTCGTTTTTTATCTCTTTCAGGTTCATAATATCCAATATTGTTTTTTCGGGTACGAAAGTAAACAATTGATCGGCATGGTGGCTGATATGAAATAAAATGATAAAAAAATTAAGATTGGGTGTCTTTTAAAATTCACAAAATGTATTGTTGGTTAATTCTACTACAACACGATTATTATACTTTTGTAAAAAATATTTTTGATTATGAAAACAATGGAAGATTTTAAGGTTCAAACCGAACAATTTGATGATATAAAGATTTTGAGATACCAAGTACCGGGATTTGATGATTTAGTATTTGATCAGAAAAAGTTGCTCTATTTTCTTTACGAAGCAGCACTCTCAGGGCGTGATATTATTTATGATCAAAATTTTAAATATAATTTGCTTATCCGGCATACGCTCGAAATTATTATCAGAACCTATCCGGGTAATCGTGAAGTTGATGATTGGAAAAAGTTTTTGGTATATGTTAAAAAGGTGTGGTTTTCTAATGGCATCCATCATCATTATTCGATGGATAAATTTGTACCCGGAATTTCTCAGGCTTATTTTCGTGAGTTAATTAAACATATTGATCTGGAAAAATTTCGGATAGATAAGAGTAGAAATGAAGAATTTATTGAAATGATTACACGTCTGATTTTTGATAAAGATATTGGCCCAAAAAGAGTTGTTCAGAATGAAGGTGTGGACATGATTAAAGCATCGGCTAATAATTTTTATGGAAATGTGTCGCAGGAAGAGGCCGAAAAATTTTATGAGAAATTGAAGATTTCCGGCGACACTGAACCCGTTTCGCTTGGTTTAAACTCTAAACTAAAAAAAATAAACGGTAAAGTGGTGGAGCAAGTGTGGCGAGTAGGGTCTCTGTACACTAAGGCTATCGAAAAGGTTGTATATTGGTTGAAAAAGGCAGCCGGAGCTACAAACAGCAAGCCCCAAAAAGAGGCATTACTGAAATTGATCGAATTTTATGAAACCGGCGATCTGAAAACTTTTGACGATTATAATATTTTATGGCTCAAAGATTTGAACTCACCAATTGATGTGGTGAATGGATTTATAGAAGTTTATGGCGATGCTCTGGGGCGCAAAGCTACGTTTGAATCGGTGGTGTCGGTAATTGATGATGAAGCTACTAACAGGGCAGCAACAGTAAGCCGGAATGCACAGTGGTTCGAAGATAATTCGCCAACAGATGCAAAATATAAAAAGGAAAACGTACAAGGAGTTTCTGCACGGGGTATAAATGTGGTTGTGGAATCTGGCGATTGTTCACCCTCTTCGCCCATTGGGATAAACCTTCCAAACGCCGACTGGATAAGAGCAAAGCATGGCTCCAAATCTGTAACTATTAATAATATTATGACAGCTTATGATGAGGCCTCAAAAGAATCGGGTGCAATCGAAGAGTTTGCTTTTACTGATGAGGAGATAAGGTTGTCGAAGGAATATGGAATTGTTGCCAGCAAACTTCATGTGGATTTGCACGAAATTGTAGGGCATGGTTCGGGTAAATTGGCGCAAGGTGTAGGTAATCCCGGCGATACTCTCAAAAATTATGCATCAACAATCGAAGAGGCACGTGCCGATTTGTTTGCACTATATTTTGCTATCGACGAAAAACTTATCGAACTGGGGCTTATGCCAAATCTCGAAGTAGGGTATGCCGAATACAACAGCTACATAAGGGGTGGTTTAATGACACAACTGGTACGAATTAAATCCGGGCAAAATATTGAAGAATCGCACATGCGCAACAGGCAGCTTATCGCAAAATGGGCATACGAAAAAGGGAAACCCAAAAATATTATTGAAAAGAAAAATCGCGATGAAAAAACCTTTTTTGTTGTAAACGATCATGTTGGGTTACGCAAATTATTCGGAGAATTATTGCGCGAAGTGCAGCGAATAAAATCGGAAGGAGATTTTGAAGCTGCCAAAAATCTTGTTGAAAATTATGGTGTGAAGGTCGATCGCGAAATTCATGATGAGGTGCTGGAAAGATGGAAAAAATTGGATATTGCCTCTTTTGCCGGATTTATAAATCCAAAGCTAATTCCGGTTTACAGCAACAATAAAATTACAGATGTAAAAATTGAATACCCCGATAGTTTTATGAATCAGATGCTGGAATACGGCGATAAATATGCCACCCTGCCAGTGATTAATGATATTGAGTAATGGGTTTGGAAGTATTTATATTTGTGAGTTGTGTGCCATGCCAAGAAACGAAATTGCTACGAATTATCAGAAGATGA
Source organism: Bacteroidales bacterium (assembly GCA_029939965.1). GTDB lineage: Bacteria > Bacteroidota > Bacteroidia > Bacteroidales > 4484-276 > SABY01. The sequence goes on from JAOZRY010000166.1 coordinate 6,549, forward strand.
AAACTAAAAGAGCTGTTTTTTGCCAACGCTCGTACCAACATTGAAACTGAATTATGACTATTGAACAATATATTGAAAAAGTAAGTACAAGGCTGAAATCTGGAATTTCAAGAGAGCATTCATATCGTGGCGACCTTGAAACATTGATTAGAGAATTGGTAAAAGGCGTTGAAATAACAAACGAACCTGCAAATGTAACCGACTGCGGAAA
>JAOZRY010000167.1 GCA_029939965.1 Bacteroidales bacterium
TTATGCTCGTCTTTAAAACCAGTCATTTACAAAAGTAAACTCCTGGTTTTAAAGATTTCGCAAGCCTCGAACTCGAACATTCTGAACCAAACACCAACTTTATGGACGGACACTAATTAATTAATAAAAAAAAAGGTTGACTTTAAATATAAGGTCAACCTTTTTTTTTGCTTCATTACGAAAATAAATACCGTTACAATTAGAAAACCAACCTTTAGCTTTTTTAATTTTTTGCCATTGTAATTTATTAATTAATTCTATACTTGTTTTTGCTGTTTTGATAAATATGATATTGATAACCAATGATTAATAAATACACTGTAAAAGGAATTTCCTATTCTCTTGTTCTGATATCAACATTTTTTCTTTTTATAAATGTTCGTGCACAAAACACACAAATACTGAAGGAATTAAACAAATATGCCTCCCAAAAATATGGCACTAACGATCTTTTAGTTAATGGATGGAAATATTACCCGGATCACTTTAACGCTGCAGGAAACCCGAATTTTAACAACCTCGACTGGACTAATGGAAATTTAGTGATGAGAGGCGAAACGTTTGAGAATATAGATATGATATACAATATTGAGATGGATGAACTAATCCTCATGAAGTTTTTAAAAGATGGATCCCCAGCCTTTGTATTGCTCAACAAAACTTTTGTCGAATCATTCACTATAGATCAACACCATTTTGTGAATAATTCGCAAATTGAGACCAACACAGACTTAAATGGATTTGTTGAATTACTTTATTCCGGAGAGTTTATGTTTTTAATCAAGCACCAGAAAAATTTCGTTGCCAATTATTCTTCTGATACCCCAAATGGAAGTATTTCGCGACAGATTTCGGTAAATTATATTTTTGAAAATAATATACTCCACAAGATAACTTCAAAAAAAATGTTGTTAAACTATTTTGAGCCTTTCAAAAAGAAGATCAAAAAATACATGAAACAAAATAATATTCGCTATAAAAAAGCTACTTCTACTCAATTAAAAAAACTCATGGAATACTGCGATGAACTCTAAGATCAGAAAAAACTATTTGAAATACCTGCTTCTGTTTATTTCGGTATTAATGATATGGAACAATGCAGACTCTCAGAACACGGTGATAAAGTTATCAGAAGCCTACAACAATTTGAGTTGGAAGGATTTTGTTGAAAAAGCTGAGAGTGAATTCAATCTTCACTTTTATTACCATCCCGATTCAATATCCGAAATTTATATTAAAGTATTTCCTACATCCAACAGTTTGATTGATGTGCTTCAGCAAAATCTCTCCGGCTTAAATTTTAAAATTTCAATTGCTCACGAAAACATTTTTATAACAAAATACCGAAAACTAAAAACAGAACTACCTCCTGATTTTTTTAGTTTTTCGGAGAGCAAATTGCAAGATAGCCTGATCGATAAAAACAAAAAAACAGAGAGAGAAATCTTTCTTAGAACAAATCACGAATATGTTTCAAAGACTTTTGTAGTAGGAACAAAAAAAACCGGGGTTTACATCACGACAGCCAACGTTACAGGAAGAGTTTTGAGTTTTAATGACAGCCTGGCTTTGCCGGGAGCCACAATTTATATTGATGAACTCGCCACCGGTGCTGCCACGGATAATGAAGGAATTTACAACCTTTCGCTTCCCAAAGGTAAATATACCATGAAGGTTAGAAATGTTGGGTATGAAGAAACGACTTTTATGGTTGAGGTGTTATCATCGGGCAATCAGGATTTTTACCTGCTTAAAAAGGTTTTCGTGATGGAAACCGTTGAAATACGCTCAGAAGCTGATCATAATGTGAAGAGCATACAAATGGGAGTAGAAAAAATCTCTGTTAAAGACATAAAGGAGATACCAACAATTTTGGGCGAAAGAGACATTATAAAGGTGGCGTTGCTACTTCCCGGAGTACAATCAGTTGGCGAAGGAGCCTCAGGATTTAATGTAAGGGGAAGCCCTTCCGATCAGAATATTTTTTACATAAGTGATGTGCCGGTTTACAATACTTCTCACCTTTTTGGTTTCTTTTCGGCATTCAACTCCGATGCTGTTAGCGAGTTTAAATTGTACAAAAGCAGCATACCTTCAAAATATGGCGGACGGCTGGCTTCGATTTTTGAGATTGAACCTGTGCAGGGAAATATGGAAAAATTTTCGGCTCGTGGCGGCATAAGCCCAATTACTGCAAGGATACTTGCCGAAGGCCCCATCATAAAAAACAAACTCAGCTACATGGCAGGGTTTAGAACAACCTACAGCGATTGGGTTCTGAATTTTGTAACAGTACCCGAAGTAAAAAACAGCCGGGGAAATTTTGGTGATGGTATCATAAATTTTACCTACGATCTGAACAACAAAAACAGATTGAAACTTTTTGGATACTATAGCTACGACAGGATCAACCTTGCCTCTAAAATTAACAACCATTACGAAAACACCGGAGCCTCCCTCAACTGGTATCACACGTTGAACAAAAACCATGGTTTTGAGTTTTCGGCGGCATACAGCAAATACAATTTTACCGAGGACAACTACGAATACAATGTATCAGCCTACAGTCTCGATTATGGACTGGAACACTATGAGGCAAAACTTGGTTTTACATGGAAACCGGCCGAAAATCACACCGTAGGCTATGGTGTAAATTCCATTTTATATAAGCTCGACAACGGCAAGCAAGTTCCATATAATGACGAATCGCTGATTACCACAACAATTCTCGGAGAGGAAAAGGGATTAGAGTCGTCAATTTATTTGAGCGACCAATGGAATGTTACTCCGCTACTTACCATATATGGCGGCCTTCGATACAACTATTACGCTTACCTTGGCCCTAATGAGGTTTTTAAGTACGTTGAAAATGCGCCTAAAATTCCTGAGAATATTATCGACACACTTCAGTTTTCTAACAATCAGGTTATAAAGGACTACAACGGATTGGATTACAGGTTTGGAATTACCTACCTCATTAATCAGGACATTTCGATAAAGGCAGGCTACAACCGTTTGCACCAGAATATATTTATGCTATCCAACACCATTGCCATTTCGCCCACCGACAAATGGAAACTGAGCAATTACAATATTGAGCCAATGAGGGGCGATCAGTATTCGATGGGTTTTTATTCCAATTTTATGAATCAGAAATATGAGTTTTCGGTGGAAGGATATTATAAAAAAATCGACAATCTGGTAGAATACAAAGATGGTGCTGAGCTCGTAATTAATAAATATCCCGAACAGGATGTATTGCAAGGGAATCTGGATGTTTACGGATTTGAATTCATGCTGCGAAAACCTTTTGGGAAACTCAGCGGGTGGGTTAATTACACATATTCGAAATCGACAGTACTGGTTGATAATGAAATTACCGGAGAGCAAAATAATTTTGGAAAATCTTATCCGGCCAACTACGACAAGCCTCACTCTTTTAATATTGTTGCAAATTACAAAATCAGTAAGCGGGTAAGCTTTTCAGGAAACATTGTTTATTCTACCGGACGCCCCATCACCTATCCTACTTCAATTTATTACCAAAATGGGCAGCCGTTACTCAATTATTCGCTTCGCAACGAATATCGGATTCCCGATTATTTCAGATTGGATGTATCGCTAAAAGTAGAAGGCAACCTTAGAAAACGAAAATGGCTTCATGGTTCATGGATATTTTCGGTATATAATCTTACCGGGCGAAAAAATGCATATTCGGTTTATTTCAAATCCGAAGAGGGGTTTATCAGGGGATACAAACTCTCCATTTTCGCAGTACCAATTTTTTCGATAACCTACGATTTCAAATTAGGAAACTATGCTGATTAAACTCCGCAACATATTCCTGGCTTTGTTTATAGCATCTGTTGTTTCTTGCGAAGAAAAATTTCAACCTGAATTAAAACCTTCGGCACAAAACCTAATTGTTGTTGACGGTATGATTAGCAACCTGCCAGGGCCTTACACGGTAAAACTCTCGTTATCATCAGAAGTTGAAGACCCACACTATATTCCGCTGTCAGGTTTTTATGTATTGATTGAGGATAATTTGGGCAACCATGAACAGCTTCAGGAGATAAGCCCAGGCAAATACATAACTTCCGAAAACGGAATACAAGGAATAATTGGAAGAAAGTATAAAATAGAAATCACAGCAACCAATGGCAAACAATACACCTCCGATTTTGAAGAGTTATTAAATCCCGTTGGGATCGACTCAATATATACAAAAGTAGAATACAGAGAAGAACAGAATTTACCCTACGATGATGCCGGTTATCAATTTTATGTTGATACTAAAATGGCAGAAAATGATTCAACATTTTTTTTATGGGATATTACTGCCACATACAAATACAAATCCGATTTTATAATTCGTTGGATTTACGATGGCGAACTTCGCCCATACACAAACTCCGACACGCTTAGAACCTGCTGGTTGACAAAAAATATTCCGGGTATTTACATTTACAGCACATCGCACCTTGCCCAACCCAAATTGAGTGGAGTGCCTTTGCACTATGTTTCAACAGCTGTACGCGACCTTTCCATCCGTTATAGTTTACTTACTTCCCAGTTTACTATATCAAAACATGCCTATGATTTTTGGGGGGCGATAAAAGAAATTCATACCGAAACAGATGGCCTTTACACAAGGCAACCATATCAAATACGCGGCAATATTTTTAATCCTCAAAACAAAGATGAACCTGTTCTTGGATATTTTCTGGTTGCAGGGGAAGTGCAAAACCGGATATTTGTAAATAAACCGGAAGCTCCGGTTATAATGCGTTATCCGGTATGTGTACTAACGGAAGCAGATTTTATGAATTTTGGCGATCTGTTTCGTACATCGCCGGCAGAGTGGCCGCTATATGCCACCTACAATGCAGCAGGTGCTAATGCCTATCCCAATCAGGATTGCCTCGATTGCCGTTTGAGAGGAGGAACTATTGAAAAACCTGATTTTTGGATTGATTACTAAACACAAATTTGAAATCGAAAGCATGAAGAAAATAATCATAATATTTCTACTTTTTCCAATTCTTACTATTGGGCAAATAGTGCCTGATCAGCAAAATGAAAATTTTACCAAACAAATACACGAAAAGGTTATTTGTTTTACCGATCGAAATATTTACCTCTCGGGTGAATTAATTTGGTTTACATCCGCTATTTTGGTCAACAATAAAATTCCTGATCAACCTCTCAGCCGGGTTTTATATGTTGAACTTTTTGATAAATCAACTAAAATAATTCATAAAGAAAAATACCTTATTGATGAAAACCTTTGCCACGGAAGTTTTCAAATCCCCGGCGAGGTATTATCAGGAGTATATTTTTTAAGGGTTTACACTCAGTTTCAAAGAAATTATCCGGCCAAAACTTTTACCCGAATTCCGCTCACCATCATCAATCCCGAATTAACTTTAACACAAACTGCTTCTGATAGCTCAAATACTAACAATCACAAACCAAATACTGCAACAAACATTTCGGTCAACCCCGGGAAAAGCAAATTTAAAAGACGTGAACTGATTAATCTTGAAATTGATTTTGAGGATAATGCACCGGTATATTCCTGTATTTCGGTGGTAAAACATGGCACATTTATTCAGGATAATATTGTTAATTCATCAAAAGATAATCAAACCCCAAATTCTGATTCATTGTTTTGGATTCCGGATATCAGAGGTGTAAGTTTAAGTGGGTTTGTGAGGGATAAAAATACAGGTAAAGCTGCTGAAAATGTGGATGTGTATCTTTCGGTATTTGGCAAAAACCTGATATTTCACATTGATAAAACCCAGGAAAATGGTGCGTTTATTTTCTCGCTGGATCAACTAAACCAGAATCAGAACGTTTTTGTCAGCATCAACCCTCTCAGGCATTCTAATATGGAAATACTCATAAATAATGATTATTCCAATTTGTTTGGCCATGTGTGGGATTACCCCTTCAACATAAACAGCAGTTATAAAAAACTGCTCACTGAGATGTACATTAATTATCAGGCTTCAAACGATTTTGCTATTGAATTCCCAGCAACAAAATCAGAATCCACACTTACAAACCTACCCGCAATTTATGATATTACAATACGCTTAGATGACTTTATAGAGCTTTCGTCACTTCAAGAAGTCTTTTACGAAATAGTACCTCCGGTTTTTGTAAAATCAAATAAAAAGGGGAAATATCTTTCAGTGGCAAATTACCAAACTCAGCAAGTTGCAAGTGCCGATTTGATATTGTTAGACAACGTACCCATATTTGATGTTGATGAATTATTAAAGATTCCGGCTGTAAACATCGAAAGCATTGAGGTAATTAATAAGCCATATTATTTGGGCGATTATTTACTTGAGAGCATTGTTTCGCTCAAAACAAAAACAAAAGACTTTGGCGGTTATAAGTTTCCCTCCGAGTCAATTTTCCTCGAATTTCAAACACTATCGCCACAGCAATCTTTTTTTACTCCCGATTACAGCAATGATAGCATAAAAAACAGTCCGCTTCCCGATTTTAGAACTACACTTTATTGGAATCCTTATGTTAAAACTAATCAGACAGATACAACCCTTTCGTTTTTTACATCAGATGCAAAAGGCGAATATGATATTGTGATACGTGGAATTAGTAACAATGGGAGTTTGATTTTCGGAAAAACATCTATCGTTGTAGATTAATCCGTCCAGTGCCTTTTATTGTTTTGGGCGGCTACAGGCTTTCCGTTTGTAGTTGCCTTGTGCCCGCTGT